>DASUMF010000087.1:0-3648 GCA_036277835.1 Acidimicrobiia bacterium | reverse complement strand
GGCCCCGAGGACCGCGGGGACCACGTTGCGCACGTTCGCGCCGTCGTAGTCCGGTTTCAGCGGCTCGAGCGGCTCCACGCCACCAACCTATTGACCCTCGAGCGGGACAACGCCCGAAACCGCGCCCAGACGCGCGACGATGGTGAGATGCACGCGGGCAACAGGCGAGCGGCAGCGAGCCCAGAGTGAAGGTCTCGACGAGGGGCGACTACGCCGCGCGCGCCCTGTTGTCGTTGGCGCTGCACGGTTCCGATCGCCCGACGTCGGTGAAGGAGATCGCCGAGCGCACGGGGCTCCCGCAGCCCTACCTCGAGCAGATCCTGCTCGCGGTGAAGGGGGCGGGCCTGGTGCGCTCGAAGCGAGGGGTGGGCGGCGGCTACGTGCTCGCCCGGCCGCCCGACGAGATCACGCTGGCCGACATCCTGGCGGCGGTCGACGGCCCGCTCATCACGTTGCTCGGCGAGCACGACCACTGCGAGGGCCACTGCATCCTGCAGGAGGTGTGGGTCGGGGTGTCGGAGGAGACCCGCCAGATCCTCGAGCGCCAGACGCTCGCGGACCTGGTGGAGCGCACCCGCGTCGGTCACCCGGACGTGGTCGAGAGCTGACGCGCGGGCGGCGGCGCCGCAGGTTGCGGCGGCCGCGAGGGTCCGATCGCACGCCGCAGCAAGACGGTGACGGCGAGACCGGGCGAGTCCTCGTGCCCGACGTGCGCGGGTTCGAGGGTGACGTCGCCGCCGTCGCCGACGACGAGCTCGCGCACGATCGCGAGCCCGAGGCCGAAGTGGCCGTTGGGGCGCCCGTCGCGGCGGGCGACGCCGGACTGCCAGAACCGGTCGAACGCGCGGGCTCGTTCCTCGGGGGTCATGCCCGGTCCCTCGTCGCTCACCACGAGGGTCACGCGGTCGATCCCGGCGGAAGCGGTGAGACGCACCGCGCTCCCCTGCGGCGCGACTTCGAGCGCGTTGTTCAAGAGGTTGTCGACGACCTGCTCGAGTCGCCCGGGTGTGGCCAACGCCCACGGGTTGCCGGTCACCACCGACTCGACGCGCACGTGACGCTCGGCCGCGAACGCGTCCCACGCCTCACAGCGTCCGGCCACCACGTCGTCGAGCGACACCGGCACCGGCACCGACCGCGCCTGCTCGGCGCGGGCGAGTGCGAGCAGCGCGTCGACGAGACGAGAGAGACGCTCGACCTCGGCGAGCGCACCGTCGAGGTCGTCCGCAACGGCACCGCTCACGTCCGACTCGAGGATCTCGAGCCGGAGGCGCAGCGCCGCGAGTGGCGTGCGCAATTGGTGCGACGCGTCGGCCACGAAGCCGCGTTGCGCGTTCACGAGCTGCTCGAGGCGCGCCGCGGTCGCGTTGAACGACTCCGCGAGGTCGGTGAGCTCCACCGGACCCCGCGGCACCTCTGCGCGCACGGAGAGATGGCCGGCACCGAGCTGGCCCGCAGCTCCCTGCAGGTCGCCGAGTGGTCGCGTGATCGACCGCGCCAGCAATTGGCTCACGAGGAACACGATGCCCAGCACGACGCCGCCGGTCGCGGCGAGGAGCAGCCAGATCTCGCGGATGCGGTCGCCGATCACCGACGCGGGAAACGTGATGCGCACCGCGCCCTGGATGCCGTCGGCCGACGCGACCGGGAGCGCGACGTAGAGGAGGTCTGCGTCGAGGGTGCGCGACCACCGCTGCCCGCTCACCTGCGCACCGCCGAGCGCGGCGGCGACCTCTGGGCGGTTCGCGAACGCCGGTGCCGCGCCCACCTCGTCGAGGGCCGCGGCCCGGTCCGAGTCGGCGACGGCGTGCCCCTCGGCATCGACGATCACGACGCGGCCGCCCGCGCTCGCGTGGTAGTCGCGGGCGAGGGTCTGGAGGTGACCGAGCGACGCCGGGCTGGTCGCAAGGGAGTCGAGCGGCTCCTGGGTGCGGATCGCGAGCGCGAACGCGTCGTGTTGGAGGTCGCTGGTGATGCGCCGTTGCACCGAGTTCGCGTACGACACGCCGAGCGGGATCTCGAGCACGAGCAGCACGAACGCGGTGATCGAGAGATAGCTCCAGAGGAGCCTGCGCTTCATGTCGCCGCGCGAGCGCATGTCGCTACCGCGACGCGTCGGCCGGCACGCGCAAGCGGAACCCGACGCCGCGCACCGTCTCGATCCAGCGCGGATCGCCGAGCTTCTTGCGCAACGACGCGACGTGCACGTCGAGCGTCTTGGTCGGGCCGTACCAGTGCGGGTCCCAGACCTCTTCGAGCACCTGCTGACGGCCGCACACCGCGCCCGGGTCCTCCGCGAGGAACGCGAGCAGGTCGAACTCCTTCGGCGTGAGCGCGACGTCGGCGCCGTCGACCTCGACCCGCCGCGTCCGACGATCGACGTGCAGCGCGCCGAGCTCGGTCGCCACACCAGCCCGGTCCGCCGCGCCGTTCGCGCCGTTCGCGTCGGCGCGCGGGCTGCGACGTCGCGCCACCGCGCGGATGCGGGCCACGAGCTCGCGGAAGCCGAAGGGCTTCACGATGTAGTCGTCGGCGCCGAGCTCCAGGCCCACGACGCGGTCGACCTCCTCCGCCCGGGCGGTGACGACGATGATGGGCACATCGGAGCGCGCGCGCAGCTCGCGGCACACGTCGAAGCCATCGCGGTCGGGCAGCCCGAGGTCGAGCAGCACGACGTCGAACGCTTCGGCGGCAGCACGATCGAGCGCGCCGGCCCCGGTCTCGACGCGGTCGACCGCGAGACCTTCCCGTTCGAGACCCTTCGCGAGCGGTGTCGCGATGGCGTCATCGTCTTCGACGATCAACACACGCATTGGGCAGCTCCCCTGTCCCCATCACGTCGGCCCGTGGGCCCCTTCGCTTGACCCCTGCTTTCTGGTACCCCCCTCGTGAACGTCGTCGAGAACTCGGCGAACCCCGCCATGGGTCCTTCGTCACAGTCACTCCACCGCGCGCCCGAACGCGCCGATACAGCCCGGGTCACGAAGGCCGGGAGAGGTGCATTGGTCAGACGGAAGGCGGCGGCGATCGCGGGGGCGGCCGCGGTCACGACGTTCGCGGCGACGGTCGGGCTCGGAGCGAACTTCGGGCTGTTCGGGCTCACGCAGCCCGATTCAGGGATGGGCCACCTCGGCGGCGCGCGGGCGATCTCCGCGGTGCAACCGGCACCGGCGGTCACCGCCACGGTCGTGCCGGTCAAGCCGGCGATGCCCGACGACTGATCGAGCGGATCGACCGCAGCCGATCAGCGGAGCTGGTCGAGCACCGCGGTGAGCTCGTCGGGGAGCGGCTCCTCCACCCGGATGGGCGTGCCATCGACCGGATGCGCGAACGCGAGCGCGGCGGCGTGCAGGAACGGACGCTCGATCGTCACGCCTGGGCGGGCACCGCTGTACGCGGCGTCACCGACGACGGGGTGGCCGATCGCCTGCAGGTGCACCCGGATCTGGTGCGTGCGCCCCGTCTCCAGCGCGCAGTGCACGAGCGAGACCGCCGGCGCGGTGTACTCGGTGCGCACCTCGTAGGCCGTCCGCGCCCGGCGGCCGCCCTCACGCACCGCCATGCGGGTCGGGCGACGGATCGACCGACCGATCGGCGCGTCGACGACGCCGCGCGGCGAGTCGAGGTGTCCCCACACCAGGGCGAGGT
>DASUMF010000086.1:0-4633 GCA_036277835.1 Acidimicrobiia bacterium | reverse complement strand
TAGCCGTGCAACGAGTGCGGGACGCGGTCGTCGTCGACGGTCGCCGCCGCGGCGCGCAACGCCTGCGCGGCGACCTGGCCGCCGTAGAGATTCGGCAGGAACTGGTCGGCCGGGTTGTGCGCCCGGTAGAGGTTGGTGTCGATCTCCTCGAGTGTGAGCAGATCCACCAACGACTCGGCCAGCACGGCAACGGAACCTACCGGTTCGCATCGGCAGCTTCCCACAGGCTTGGCCTCCGTTCGCTTCGACTCGCCCGGTGGGATAGAACCTGGACTGGCCGCGACGACCGGGGGGTTTCGATGACGTCGACAGCCGAGCCCGGCGAACGCCGGGACCTCGAGAGCCCACGTCTCGCGGGAAAGGTCGTGGCGGTGTCGGGCGCGACGAGCGGCAGCGGGCGCGCCATCGCCCGGCGCTTCGTCGCCGAGGGCGCCGACGTCGTCATGTTGGCCCGCGGCAAGGACCGTCTCCTCGCCGAGGCCGCGGCACTCGGGCCGTCCGCGGTGCCGATCGTCACCGACGTCGGATCGCTCGAGAGCGTGCACGCCGCGTTCGACGAGATCGCCGATCGCTTCGGCAAGCTCGACGTGCTGATCAACAACGCCGCGGTGTACCGGCCCTGCTACGTCGAGCAGCTCAGCGACCTCGACATCATGCAGCAGGTGCACACCAACTTCGTCGGGCCGGTGCTCACGTGCCGAGCCGCGATCCCGCTGCTGCGCGCCGCCGGTGGTGGCGACATCGTGAACACGTCGAGCGAGTCGACGCTCGATCCGTTCCCCATGTTGTCGATCTACGTCGCCACGAAGGCCGCGCTCGAGGCGTTCAGCCGCACCCTCATGACCGAGGTGCAGGACGAGGACATCCGCGTGACGGTCCTCGTGCAGGGCACGGCGCACGAAGGCGACGGACCCACCGACTTCGCGTGGGACCCCGACAACGCGGCGACCGCGTTCAACGTCTGGACCGAGAAGGGATATCTGGCGAAGGTGCAGGGTCGCACGGGGAGCACCGGGCAGTCGTCCGACGACGTCGCCGACGTCCACGTGTACATCGTCACGCGCCCTCGCGGCCAGAAGCTCGACACCGTGCACGTCCGTTCGTACTGACTCAGGAGACGACACTCACCGATGGACCGCATCAACCACGTGAAGCTCACGACGCCCAACCCCGAGTTGGTCGACGCCTTTCTCCGCCAGGTCGTCGACATCCCCGAAGGTTGGCCGCTCGGCGCCAACGCGCCGGTGATCACGTCCGACATGCCTCTCGGCCCGGGTGGCGACCTCGACCCGATGGTCGTGAACGACACCCGCAACGCCGGCGTCGGCCTGAACGTGACCGGCTTCATCAGCGGCGACACGAACAGCCGGCAGTTCCAGATCCTCTCGGGCGAGAACGCCCAGGTGTGGGCGGTCTGCATCGGGACGCGCTACATCGAGCGGGCGCGCGAGCGGTGCGCCGAGCGCGGCATCCCTGCGACTCCGATCACGGTGGCCGACTGGAACGAGCGCGACAACATCGTGAACTTCTTCTGCGTCGTCGGAGGCATCATGTTCGAGGTCATCCGCGTGGAAGCCAAGGAGAAGTCGTGAAGTTCTACCTGGAGTACCCACTGCTCAGCGACGCCGACGGCGGCGCGTGGCTCGACCCGGCGAACATCGCCGAGTTCGGACGGGTCGCGGAGGCCGCCGGAGTCGACGGCATCGCGCTCACCGACCACCCCGCGCCGTCGAAGAAGTGGCTCACGAGTGGCGGCCACGAGACCATCGACCCCTTCGTGGGGCTCGGGTTCCTGGCCGGCGTCACCCAGCGGATCCGGTTGATGACGTACCTCGCGGTCGTCCCCTACCGGAACCCGCTGCTGAACGCGAAGAGCATGACCGCGCTCGACGTGCTGTCGTCGGGCCGCGCCACCTTCGTGTTGGGCACGGGTTACCTGCGCTCGGAGTTCGCGGCGCTCGGCGTCGACTTCGACGAGCGCAACGAGCTCTTCGACGAAGCGGTCGAGGTGATGCGCGCGCTCTGGGCGAACCCCGACGAGCTCCACTACGAAGGGCGCCACTTCAAGGCGATCGGCGTCACGTTGAGCCCTCGCCAGGTGCAGGAGCCGCACCCACCGTTGTGGCTCGGCGGCAACGCGAAGGTCGTGCGCGACCGGGTCGCGGCGTGGGGCCAGGGCTGGGCGCCGCTGCTGGGTGGCGGCGACTTCGCCAAGGTCACGCGGACCCGTGCGATCGAGACCGACGAGGACCTCGCGCTGCTCATCGCGCAGATCCGGGACCAGATGGCCGACAACGGCCGTGATCCGTCGACCCTCGACGTCGCGAGCGGCAGCCTCACCCCGCTCCCCCGCGACGCGAGCGTCGACCAGCGCCTCGAGGCGCTCGACGCGCTCGCCAAGATCGGCGTGACGTGGACGCACGCGCCGTTCCCGCGCGCGTCGTTCGCGGCCTCGCTCGACGGCCTGCGTCAGTTCGGCGAAGAGATCATCGCCAAGGCCCGCTGACCCGACGTCGGGAGCTCAGGCGTCGCGGGGGTCGCCGGGGATGCGCGCGGTGGTGATCGTGAACGTGGTGCCCAAGGTGGCCGCGGTGTCGGCGACGAAGGCATCGGCGCCCTCGTCGACGACCGGGACGCCGATCTTCTCCACGTGGCGTCGCGCCGCGTCGAGGTCGCGCACGAGGAGCGTCATCGCGTTCGGGAGCTCGCCGTTGGCAGCCAGCTCGCTGCCCTCGCGCGAGTCCGCGCGCTTCGGATGCACCAACTCGACCATGGTGTCGGTGCCGACCAGCACGTAGGTCCGCGCCGCATCGTCGTCGTCGCGTTCGGAGACCACCTGCCCGCCGAGCACGTCGGCGAAGAGCCGGCGCGCGCGGTCGAGGTCGTGCACCAGCACGCTCGTGGACTGGAGCCGTTGCAGCCCGAGCGGGTGCTCGTCGCGCCAACGGTCGTCGGACCACTCGTCGGCGAAGCGCGGGTCTCGGTCGTTCCACGCCTGGAACTCCATCTGGCCGAACGTGTCGCGACCGTGCGTGAACACCGTCATGGGCACGTCGCCGACCTCGTCGATCGCGATCAACGAGCCGTCGGGTCGCACGACGCGCACGCCGTGCTCGATGAGCGACGCGACGAGGCCCGGCATGTCGTCGCGGTCGACGTACCACGCGAACGAGTGGAGGTGCTGCCCGAAGCGCCGCGCGAACTTCGGCAACGGTGCGCCCGCGTCGGCCTCCGACTTGGATGCTTCCATCAGCTCGAACGAGAAGTCGGAGCCGATGAGCGAGATGCTCGCCCACCGCTTGTCGAAGTCGGACCAGCTCTTGGAGAACATCATCTCCGGAGCGAACAGGTCGTCGACGACGTCCTGCGCAGGGTCGAAGTCGTCGACCATGGTCATGACGTGGAACAGCTCACGGATCGGCAACGGAACGTCCTTCAGTCGCGCGCGTCGGGGTCGGGCACGAACACTGGCACGAAGATCTCGCCCCGGTCCTCGAACGCGACCCGGACCGGCATCCCGATCTCGACCGACTCGGGATCGCAGTCGACCAGGTTGGTGACCACGCGGAGGTCGGCCTGCTCGACCAGCTCCACGATCGCGATCACGTACGGCAGCGGGACCTCCGGGTTGAACGGGTGACGGTTCACCGTGAACGTGAACACGGTGCCCCGTCCGCTCACCGGCTCCGCGCGCAGCTCGCCACCGCAGTCCGGGCACTCGGACACCGGCGGGTGCACGAACCGACCGCATCCGCCACAACGTTGGATCATGAGCTCCCCGCGTGCCCCGCCGGTCCAGAACGGCCGGTTCACGTCGTCGAGTCCGGGGAGGATGCGGGGGGCTTCGGCGAGGGCGTCGGGCGCGTCGGTGGGCATGGCGGCGCACTCTAGAAGCGGTCGCGCGGCGCGCCCAAGTCCGTGGTGCGCTTCACCGGCGGGCGCGACTGCGCCCGGTTCAGGTAGCTTCCCGCGCCATGAGCGACGCACCGGAGCGGGGCGCGGTGATCTCGGGCATCGGCATCTCGAGCATCGGACGCAAGACCAACCGGCCCCATCTCGACATGACGCTCGAGTCGGTGCGGGCGGCGATCGCCGACGCGGGCCTCATGCCGTCGGACATCGACGCGGTGGCCACGCTCGGCGACACGCCCGCGGCGCTCGTCGAGCAGGCCCTCGGGCTGCGCAACGTCGGGGTCGAGGCCGTGCCGTTCGGCGGCCTGCTCGCGCCGGTGATGGGCGCGTTCCTCGCGGTGACGACGGGGCGCGCGCGCCACGTGCTCGTCTACCGCACGGTGCAGATGATGGGGGGCGACATCCCGATCCCCGCCGGCGACGACGCGGAACCCCCGAGCGGCGATTCGCCCGCTGCCACCGTCGGCGACGTGATGGGCGACATGATGCCGTTGCTCGCGTACCACGCGTACTCGGCCGCGCACTGGCTCGCGATGCACATGCGTCGCCACATGCACCTCTACGGCACGACCAAGGAGCAGTTCGGCTGGCTCGCGGTGAACAGCCGCCGCTTCGCCGGGCTCAACGAGCGCGCGGTGTACCGCGAGCCGATCACGATCGACGACTACCTCAACGCGCGCCCCGTCACCGACCCGTTCTGCCTCCTCGACTGCGACGTGCC
>DASUMF010000085.1:0-6549 GCA_036277835.1 Acidimicrobiia bacterium | reverse complement strand
GGAGGAGCGCGTCGCCGACGGCATCACCGTCGAGGGACTCGATCGTCTGGCCGTCGATGTGGTCGTACGCGAGGAGCATCGAGTCGGTGCCGACCTCGGCGATCGCCCGGAGGCGAGGGGTGCGCACGCCCACGTCGCGCGCCTGGAGCGCGACCAGCGCTTCGTGCTCCACCGATCGGCGCAGCGACGAGAAGGGTCGTTCGTCGCCCACGTTCTTGAACCGGAGGTACCGGTAGACGCGGTACAGGAGGTCGGCCGAGCGCTCGGCGGGACTGCGGACCTTGGCCACGAGCCGGGCGCCGTCGGCGAGTGTGGCACGGTAGACACGCGACCCGTGGGAGTCGTCCTCGGCGGGGTCGAGGCGTTGCGCGGCGAAGCCACTCACCGACAGGCTCGCCGCGATGGCCGCCATCGTCGGGTGCTGGTCGGGTCGTCCGAAACCGAGGAGCACCGCGGCGCCCACCGCCGCACCGAGCGCGAGCGCGAAGAACACCTCCGCGGGGAGCTGCGCCGACAGCACCAGTCGCAGCAGTGCGAACACCACGATCGTGACCGCGCCGGCGCGGCGCCACCGATGGCTCAGGAACGGCGCGAGGATCACGAACGACGCGGCGACCGACGCGAGGGTCGACGGCGTGAGCACGCCCTCGAGGTCGACGCCCGCGCGGGCTGCCACCTGGTTCGCGACGGGCGCGGGGTCGGCCTGGTCGAGCCACGACACGGCGACCGTGACGAGCAGCCCCGCGGCGACGTTGGCGATCACGAGGTACCCCAGGAGGCGGAGTCGCCGCAGCACCAACGGCACGAGGAACACCCCGAAGCCGACGACCACGGCGAGGGCGCGGGTGATGCCGGCGAGTGCACGCTCCGCATCCGGACCCACGAACCCGAAGAGGTCGAGCACGTCGGACTCGAAGCCGAGCAACGCGTCGTGCGCCCAGCGCGTGATCCCGAGCAGCGCGAGGGCCAACGTGCTGTAGACGAGCAACCGGAGCACGTCGGACGGCGACCGCACGTACCCGACGATGACGTCGGGCTCGAACTGCGGCTCCGGCCGCGGCGCCTGGTCGGGGAGCAGGGTGCTCACCGCGGCGTCATCCGCCGCGTTGCAAGGTCACGGCGAAGCCACCGTCGGCGCGGAAGAGGTCGAGGCGATCGCCGCTCACGGCGTACGTCGAGGCCAGCTGGAGCGCGGCCAGGTACTGCTGCTCCTGGGTCGCGATCGGCTCGCTGCACCCGATGAGGGTGCTGGCGAGCGGACCGATCGCGATGGTGGAGGTGGTGATCTTCACGGGACCGTTGAAGTTGTTGCAGCCGCCGCTGCCCGAGACGCTCTTCGCGTCGAACACCGCGGTGAGCTCGACGCCCCCGACGACCGATTCGATCGCGTTGCCCGTGTAGTAGGAGGTCACGGTCCACGTGCCCTCGACGTCGTCTGCGCCGCCCGATGCGCGATACCTCAGCAGCCTGTCGCCGTTCGCGTTGCGCAGCTCGAGGGTCTTCCCGGAGCTCGCGAAGGATCGGACCTTCGGGAGGACGCTCAGGTACGCGGTCTCGACCGAGTCCTCAGCGCCGACGCATGCGGCCAGGGTCGAGGTGATGTTCGGGCCGATCGTGATCGAGGAACCATCGACCGTGATCGGCGCGCCGTAGGCGTTGCAGCCGCTGTCGCCCGAGACCGCATCCTTCGTGAACTGCGCGGTCACCGTGACGTCGCCGAGCGGGACGGTCAGCGAGCCGCTGGTGAGAACCCAGTTCGTGCCGTCGAGGGACGCGTGCGTCGACGACGTGCTCGTCGAGCTCTTGGTCGAGCCCGCGTCGCCGTCGCTGCTGTCGGAGCAGGCGACGGCGACGAGCGCGACGAGCACGACGGCAACGAGCCACGACGAACGACCACGCACCGACATCTGCCCTCCTGTGATCACGGCCCGATCATCGACTGGCGCGGGATCGTACTGCCGAGGGAACTCGACGACATCGTCAAGTACGCTGCGCGCCCAACTGAGAAATGTCGGCGACGACTCACGGGGGCGCGACATGGCGGGCATGCTCGACGGGCGGGTGGCGATCGTGACCGGTGGTGGACGCGGCATCGGGCGCGGGCACGCGCTCGAGCTCGCCCGACAGGGCGCGGCCGTGGTGGTCAACGACCCCGGCGCAGGCCTGCGCGGTGAAGACACCGAGGAGCGCCCGGCCGACGAGGTGGTCGCCGAGATCACCGCCGCGGGCGGCCGGGCCACCGCGAACTACGGGTCGGTGAGCGACTACGACGGCGCGGGTTCGATGATCCAACAGGCCGTCGCGGAGTTCGGCCGTCTCGACGTGGTCGTCAACAACGCCGGGATCCTGCGCGACCGGATGATCACGTCGCTGTCGCACGAAGACTTCGGCGCGGTGATCGCTGTGCACCTGCAGGGCACGTTCAACGTCACGAAGCACGCGTGCGACCACTGGCGTGAGGTGGGCAAGGGCGGCGGCACCAACGACGCTCGCATCATCAACACGACATCGGGCGCGGGACTCCGCGGCAACATCGGTCAGTCGGCGTACTCCGCGGCGAAGGCCGGCATCGTCGGCCTCACGCTCGTGACCGCGCTCGAGATGCGCCGCTACCAGGTGACGGCCAACGCGATCTCGCCCATGGCGTTCACCCGCATGGTCGCGAGCACGATGGAGCGGCCCGAGCCCGAGCCCGAAGGCGGCGCGTTCGACGGCCTCGACCCCGCCAACGCCTCGGGCGTCGTCGCCTACCTTGCGTCGCCCGCGTCGTCGTGGCTCACCGGGCAGGTGCTGCGCATCGAGGGTCGCACGATCCAGCGCATGCAGGGATGGTCGATCGACTCCGAGTACTCGAGCCGCGACGGCGGGCGACTCCAGGCCGGGGAGCTGGTCGACGCGCTCCCGCGCCTCTACGGCACGATGCCGAGCGGCCTCGACCTCGGCGCCACGGCCGCCGCCAACAGCGGGTCGAAGTAGCTGCGCTGTCGCAGTCTGATACGCTTGTATCAATCTGCGACAGGAGAAGGCCATGGCAAAGGGCGCATCCACGCCGACCCGCGTCACCGCTGACGTCGCCGCGAACGCGGCGTCGGTCGCCCCGACCGAGAACCGGACGGTGACCGAGCAGATCAACTACTGGGTCCGCCTCGGCATGCAGGTCGAGCGCTCCACCTCCGTGGCGAGCCGTCGGGTGCTGGCCGCCGTCGCCGGTGAGGCCCAGTTCTCCACCCTCACACCCGACGAGCGGACGGTCGCCCACGCCACGATCGACGCCCGTGTCGCGGAGCGCGTCGCCGAGCAGCGGTTCGGGCCCGCGGCCCGGAAGGCCGGTCAGGTGACCGTCTCGATCGACGACGACGGCACGCTCGTCGAGATCACCCCGGACGGTGGCCGCCGTCCATTGTGAGTCGCCTCGACCTGATCGCCGGACCGAACGGCGCGGGCAAGACCACGCTCTACGAACGGGTCATCGCGCCGGACCGTCCCGGCCTCCCGTTCGTCGACGCCGACCGGATCGCCAGTGACCGCTTTCCCGGCCACGAGGTCGAGCAGGCGCACGCGGCGAGCGAGATCGCGGCGACCGCACGCAACGCGCTCGTCGAGGCGCGCCTCGACTTCTGCACCGAGACGGTGTTCTCCCATCGGTCGAAGGTCGACCTCGTCACGATCGCCGCTGCTGCCGGGTACGACGTCGTCCTGCACGTCGTCATGATCCCGCTCGCGTTGTCGGGACCACGCGTCGCCGCCCGGGTCGCGTCGGGCGGCCACGACGTGCCGGCCGACAAGCTCGAGCCTCGCTACACGCGCCTGTGGCCCAACGTCGTCGCAGCGATGCCGCACTGCCGCCGCGCCGTGTTCTACGACAACGCCGCCGACGACGGACCGAGCGAGGTCGCCGCGTTCAGACTCGGCGTCGCCGACTACTCGCCGCGCTGGCCGCGCTGGACCCCCGAGCCGCTGCTCGCGCTCTGATCGTCGGCGCGAGCCTCAGGCCGGCAGCCAGGCGACCAGTTGGTCGAGTGCCTCGCCGAGGAGCTCGGTCTGGCCTTCGAAGTAATGCGTGGCGCCGGGCACCATCACGAGCTCGCGTCGCGCCTGGTGGGCGGCGTCGTACATCTGCTGCGCCATGAGCGGCACGACGACCGGATCCGCGGTGCCGATCATCACCATGACCGGCACGGTGATCTGCGGCAGCCAGCGCAACGCGTCGCCGAGGGTGTGGTCGATCGACCACTGGTTCAGCCACGACCGCACGGTGGAGCAACGCCCGATCCCGGCGGGGAGGTAGTTCGCGATCGCGGGCGGTCCCCACAGCGACGTGCCGACGACACGGTCACTCGGGTCGATGGTGCCGTCGAGGAACCGGAGGTCGGCGGTGGTGCCCTGCACGACGAACGCGATGTCCTCGAGCCCCGCGGGGAAGTGACCGGGCGCGGTGATCGCGCGGAGCTGCCCTTCGGCCCAGGTGGAGATCCGCCGGTTCCGTGCGGCTTGCGCGTCGCGGTAGCGCGCGCGGAACTCCTCGCTGAACGGCGGCCCGTTCTTCGGGTCGTACATGTCGAGGTCGGCGTCGCGCTCGAAGGGCTGCTGCTCCGACACGATGGCGGGGTCGAGCCACTCCACGCACAGCCGCGACCGCGACGGGTGTGCGTTGAACATCACGATCCCGTCGACGGGCGGCAGCGCGGCCTGCGTGAGATCCGGACCGCCACCGGGCGGGTCGGTCACCGACGGCGACTCGGCCTGGGCCTGGTAGTACGGCACGATCGAGGCGCCGCCCGAGTTGCCGACGAGCACGACCTTCTCGTAGCCGCGATCGCGGAGGTGGGCCACCATCGCGCCGATGTCGAGGAGGCAGTTCTCGAGGATCAGTGCGGTGTCGTTGCCCACGTAGCGCGTGGTGAGGCCGACCGCGGCCACGCCGCGCTCCGCGAGCGGCGCGAGCGAGTAGTGGCCCAGGAAGTTCGCGGTGGGGTGACACCACACGACCGCGGTCGTCGGCTCGGTGCCCGCGACGCGCACTTCGCTGCCCCACACCGTGCGCGCGAGCCGGGCGACGCCGGAGTAGATCTCCACCTTCGCGTGCTCGGCTTGCGGCGCCGCGAGAAGGTTGCGCTCGAGGTCGCTCATGGTCGTTGCTCCTGTGCTCAGTGGGCACCGAGGATCACAGCGTGGTTCATGCGGTGCCTCCTCGGTGGGCGATGTAGTCGGGTGAGAGCTCGGGCACGGGGAGCCCGAGCCGGCGGGCGAGCATCTGGGTGACGGCATTGTCGTGGCCCATGCGCGTGTCGGCCGATGCGAGACCGCGTGCCACCCGCGCGTCGGCCTGGCGGATCAACGTGATCGCGATGAACAGCTCCTCGATGGTCTGGAAGAGGTCGAGGTCGTGCAGCGTGCGGCCGGATCGGGCCTCGTAGGTTCGGACGGTCTCCTCGGCGTCGGGCCAGCCGGGCAGCGGCGCGACGTCGATCGCGCCGGTCGCGAACTCGTCGAAGAACAGCCAGTGCGCGACGTCGATCTCGGGAGGACCGATGCTCGCGGTCTCCCAGTCGATCGCGGCGGCAACCTGGCCGTCGTCGCCGAAGATCATGTTGCCGACGCGTGCGTCGCCCCACACCAGGACCGGTTCGGTGTCGACCACCTCGTGGCTGCGCTCCAGCACGTGATCGAGCGCGGCGTCGGTGATCGGGTACGGGCGACCCTCGGTGCTCCACCGGTACCACTCCGCGATGCGCTCCACGTACTCGACGGTCGAGGTGCCCGCCGTCTCTCCGAGCAGGAACGCGTGGTTGCGGCGCCAGTCGACCGCGTGCACGGCGACGAGCGTGTCGAGCGCCGAGCTCCAGAGCGTGCCGAGCTCGGCGACGGTCAAGGTGGGCAACCACCCTGCGGCGTGGATCGACGGACGCGCCAGCGGGACGTTGCCCTTGACCTCGTCCATCACGAAGAACGGGGCGCCGAGCGCGGCGGTGTCGGCCTCGCACCATCGAACGTGCGGCACGCGCACGCCACCGCGCTCGAGGCCCTGCAGCACGTGAGCCTCGCGCATCACGTCGGGGGCCCGGAAGATCTGCGTGGTCTGGGGCTGCACGCGCACGACGAGGCGATCGACGCGCGGGCCGTCGGCTGCGGTCCATTCGGCGCCGACGAGGAAGGTGTCGTTCGAACGTCCGCCCGCGGGCCGCTCGAACGACGTGACCGCGAGGTCGGTCGCGTCGAGCCGGACCGCGAGCCACGAAGTGAACGCGGCGCGCAACGCGTCGGCGTCGGCGGTCACCGCGGCGTCGCGAACGCCGCGGCGAGGCGGTCGAGGTGCTCGGCGGTGCTGCCGTGCAACACGAGCTCGTCGGCGCCCGCGTCGATGTACTCGTGCAGTCGCGTCGCGCACGTTGCCGAGTCGCCGACCGCGGATGACGACGGGAGCCAGTCGTCGGGCATGCCGCGGCTCACCTCCACGAGCTGATCGCGCGTGAGCGTCTTGTCGGCCGATCGCTCCCCGAGCGCTGCGAGCACCGGTTGGGCGCGGTAACGGTCGAGGTCGTCGGTGCG
>DASUMF010000084.1:0-5668 GCA_036277835.1 Acidimicrobiia bacterium | reverse complement strand
TTGATCCGCCCGTGGGCACGGCACCCCCGCCGTCCCGACCCACCGCATCTGAGCGCGGGCCCGGCGCGGGCGCGGGCCGGAACGTGCCGATCCCGCAGCTGGTCACCGAGCTGCGTGAGCTGGTCGTCGCCTACGTCAAGCAGGAGACGCTCGTCCCGCTCAAATCCCTCGGCCGCTGGGTGGGCTTCGGCCTCGGCGGGTCCCTGCTGCTCGGCTTCGGCGTGGTGTTCCTCGCCATGTCGGGCCTGCGGGCGCTCCAGGACGAGACGGGCGACACCTTCACCGGGAACTGGTCGTGGGTCCCGTACCTCATCGTGGTGTTCGCACTCGGGCTCGGGGCCGCCCTGGTCTGGGTGCTGCGGGCGGCCCGCAAGGCAGAGAAGGGCACCGCATGAGCCCGAGCCCGTCGTACCGTCAGCCCGCGCAGACCGGCCCGGTGAGCCGCGCCGACATCGAAGCCAAGCTGCGGCAGATCCGAGGCACCGCCGAGGACGCGACGCCCGACGTCCCGGAGACGGCACAGCGCACCGGTCTGATCGCGGCCGGTGTCGCGCTGCTCGTGGTGGCGTTCGTGCTCGGGCGGCGGCGCGGCCGCAAGAAGAGCACCATCGTCGAGATCCGCCGCATCTGATGGCCCGCAGCCGCAAGACCGACGTCCTCGTCGCCGCGGCCGCGTCCGCGTCGGCCGTCAGGGTGATCCGACGTGGTTTCGTCGCGCGGTACGTGTCGCGCTTCGCGTCGTACGCGATGCGTCGCGGCATGCGGAGCAGCTCGCGCGGCTGGCTGTACGCGGGCGCGGCGGCGTCGGCGATCCGGCTGCTGCACACCTATGTCGGGCGCACCGAGGAGACGTACAGCATCAAGCTCAAGCCCGGGCAGGCGCTCGAGATCCGCGAGACCGGGAAGCGCAAGGGCCGCGCGTAGCCTGAGCGGCGTGAAGGTGCTGCTGCGGAACCCGCGGCGAGAGATCGACGTCGCCGGACCGATCACGGTTCACGCCCTGCTGGCGCGCCTCGAGCTCAACCCCGAATCGGTGCTCGTGATCGTGGGCGACGAGCTCGTCACGCGCGACGCGCGCCTCGACGACACCGCAGCCGTCGAGATCCGGCCCGTCATCTCGGGCGGCGCACGGTGAAGTGCCGCACGTGTCGAGGCCCGGCCGTGATCGACGTGCGCCGGCACAACGCAGCCTTCTGTCGTGACCACTTCCTCCACCACTGCGAGGAGCAGGTGCGCCGGGCGATCGCGTCGCACCGGATGATCGGTCCCGACGAGCGCGTGCTGGTGGCGGTCTCGGGCGGCAAGGACTCGCTGGCGCTCTGGGATCTCCTCGTGCGGCTCGGCTACCACGCCGACGGCCTCTACCTCGGGCTCGGCATCGGCGAGTACTCCGACGAGTCGGGCACCTACGTGCGGGCGTTCGCGTCCGAGCACGGGCTCGCGCTGCACGAGATCGACCTCGGCACCGACTACGGCTTCGACGTGCCCGGCGCGGCCGCGGCGACCCGGCGCGCGCCGTGCGGTGCGTGCGGGCTCTCGAAGCGCCACCTCTTCAACCGGGCCGCGCTCGACGGCGGTTACGACGTCGTCGCCACCGGCCACAACCTCGACGACGAGGCCGCGGTGCTGCTCGGCAACGTGTTGCGGTGGGAGACGGGCTACCTCGGCCGTCAGCATCCGGTGCTTCCGGCCGCCCCGGGGTTCGCGCGCAAGGTGAAGCCGCTCGTGCGTCTCGGCGAGCGCGAGATGGCCGCCTACTGCGTGCTCCGCGGCATCGACTACCAGGTCGAGGAGTGCCCGATGGCGGCGGGGAACAAGCACCTCGGGTACAAGGAGCTCCTGAACGGTCTCGAGGAGAAGTCGCCCGGTTCGAAGGCCGCATTCCTCTTCGGGTTCATCGAGCGGGGCCACGAGCGGTTCGCGGAAGACGCCGATGAAGAGCGGGCCGCGCTCGGGGAATGCATCGTGTGCGGCGCGCCCACGCCGGTCTACGACGACGCCTCGGGCTCCGACGCCGGGCCGACGTGCGCGTTCTGCCGCCTGCGCGAGCGCGCGTCCGTGCCGGTCACGTTGCAGGCCAAGCCGTAGCGATGGCCCGCCCGTTCCGCGTGGGCGACCGCGTGCTGCTCGTCGACGCGAAGCGCCGGCGCCACCTCGTCACCCTGGCCGAGGGGGGCCAGTTCCACACGCACGCCGGCGTGCTCGACCACGATGCGCTGATCGGCCAGCCCGAAGGGATCAGCGCGCGCACCACGATGGGTTCGAGGCTCACCGCGGTCCGCCCCACGTTGGCCCAGTACGTGCTCGAGATGCCCCGCGGCGCGCAGGTGATCTACCCGAAGGACCTCGGCCCGATCCTCGTCCTCGCCGACGTGTTCCCGGGCGCGCAGGTGCTCGAGTCCGGAGTGGGGTCGGGTGCGCTCACCCTCGCGTTGCTGCGCGCGGTCGGCGCCTCCGGTCACGTCACGGGCTACGAGATCCGCGACGACTTCGCGCGGCGCGCCCGCAGCAACGTCGAAGGCTTCCTCGGCCCCGACGTGCCGCTCGACGTGCACGTGCGCGACATCTACGAGGGGATCGATCCCCCAGACGGTGGCGGCTTCGATCGCATCCTGCTCGACCTCCCCGAGCCCTGGCGGGTGGTGAAGCACGCGGAGCAGGCGCTGCAGCCGGGCGGCATCCTCCTCGCGTACCTCCCGACGATCCTGCAGGTGGCACGCCTCCACGAAGAGCTGTCGGGCTCCGCGTTCGGCATGGTCGAGTCGCTCGAGGTGCTCCACCGCACGTGGCACGTCGACGGGCAGTCGGTGCGCCCCGACCACCGGATGGTGGCGCACACCGGGTTCCTCACCCACGCCCGGCTCCTCTCACCTCCTCCTCCATGAGGCAGTGAACTTCCTCGACCTCGTCGTGGTGCTCGCCGCGGTTGCCGCGGGCATGCTCGGGTACCGGCTCGGCTTCGTCCGGCGGGGCTTCTCGTGGGTCGGCCTCGCGGCCGGCACGGTGCTCGCGGTCGCGCTGGTCGACGACGTCGCCGACGCGCTCCGCGCGTCGCCGCCGCGCACGCGGCTGCTCGCCTCGCTGGCGTTCGTCGTGCTCCTGGCCACGATCGGCCAGGGGATCGGGTTCGCGATCGGCTCCGCCCTGCATCAACGACTCGGGCGGGCCGGCGCGGGCGTGCGCCAGGGCGATCGCGTCGCCGGCGCCGCGCTCGGCGTGTTCGGTGTGCTCGCGCTCATGTGGTTGCTCATCCCGGCGTTGGCGAGCTCGCCGGGCTGGCCGGCCGGCGCGGTGCGCAACTCGGCCGTCGCGCGCGCGATCGATCGGCTCGCACCGCCGCCGCCCGACCAGGCGTCGACACTCGGACGACTCGTCGGTGACGAATCGTTCCCCGAGGTGTTCGACACGCTCACGTCGCCCGACGCCGGTGACCCGCCCGAGGGCGGACTCCCCGCCGACGTGGCGGCGCGCGTGGCGCGTTCGGTGGTGAAGGTCGAGGGCGTCGCGTGCGACCGCGTGCAGGACGGCACCGGTTTCGTCGCGGCACGGGATCTCGTCGTGACGAACGCGCACGTGGTGGCGGGGGAGAGTCACACGAGCGTCGAGACGCCCGACGGTCGACGTCTCGACACCGTGGTGGTCGCGTTCGACCCGAACCGTGACCTCGCCGTGCTGCGCGTGCAGGGACTCGCGATGCCCGCGCTCGGGTTCACCACGGGCGCGGTCGACGCGCGGGGCTCGCTCTTCGGCCATCCCGGCGGTGGCGACCTCCGCGAGTCACCGATGCGCATCGCCGAGCAGATCGTGGCCGAGGGCACCGACATCTACCGCAGCGCGTCGACCGAGCGGCAGGTGTACGTGCTCGCGGCGGTGGCTGCGCCGGGCGACTCCGGCGCGCCGGTGGTCGACGCGCAGGGCCAGGTGCTCGGCGTGCTGTTCGCGCTCGACCTCAGCCGCCCGACCACCGCGTACGCGGTCACCGACGCGGAGCTCGACGCGGTGCTCGATCCCGTGCTCGCCGGCACCACCCCCGTCCCCGGCAGCACGGGGCCGTGCCTCTCGGAGTGACCCCGGACGCGACACGACCCGGGTCTGCACCCGGGTCGTTGTTCGTCGGACGGTCGCGCAGCAGCGCGGTGGGTCAGTCGACCTCGATGAAGATGCACTCCCCGGGGCACTCCTCGGCCGACTCGATGGTCGCCTCTTCCATGCCCGCGGGAACGACGCCGAGACCCTCGGCCCCGCCGGGATCGCTGAAGATCTTGTCGCCCTCCTTCACGTACGCCAGCCCGTCGTCGAGCAGCGTGAAGACGGCGGGGGCGATCTCCTCGCAGAGACCGTCGCCGGTGCAGAGGTCCTGGTCGATCCAGACCTTCATCGTGGCGTCGTCCTTCGTGTCTAGGGGAGCGGAGCGCCGAAGCTACCGCAGCGCGCCAGGGGGAACGCGAATCAGACTAGACGCGTGCGGCGGATTTCTCAAGCGAAACCGGGGAAAATCAGGCGCACACCACGAGGAACGAGAAGAAGGTCCAGGACTGGCCGCCCTTCGTACCGCTCACGGAGCTCGTCCCGATGCCGCTGAAGCAGTTGGAGCTCGCTCCCGGCGCCTGGCACGGGGGCACACACCCTGACGACCGCGCGCCACGCGCGTCGAGGAAGGTGCAGTTGGAGCTCACCGAGAAGCTGACGGGATCCGTGGTCGTCCCACATCCGAGCGGTGCCGAGAAACCGATCAGCGACGCCAGGTTCGTGCCGCTCGCAACCTTGGCGGACTCGGTGCAACACGGAAGTGCGTTGTCGACCCCGTGGTCCGCCGTGCATGCCCGACAGGTGGCCGCACCGGTCGTCGTGATCGGCACCGCGGTCGTGCACGAACCACCAGCGGTGATCTGGAACCAGTACGACGTCGAACCGGGATCACCGCAATTGTGCGCGGTGCCGGCCGCCGCCGGGCTCGCGATCGAGCCGATGATCGCCGGCGCCGTCCACGCTGCCGCGCCTGCGATCCCCGCGTTGCGAATGAGTTCGCGCCGCGACATGCCAGTCGAGGAATTGCCGCTCCTGAGAGCCATCTGCCCACTCCTGCTCGGACGCGGTCTGCCCTCCGCGGCGATCTGCCTGCAGGTTCGACGAGGTCACCCTCGAGGCGCCGGTGGAACCACCGACGAATCGCGCTGCCCAGTCGCTCTGCCCTACGCCACGCAGCGTAGCAAGAACCGCGGAGTCCGAGTCCACGCAGAGTGACCGATACCACATGCGTGCGGATCTGCACGCACACGTGCGGGTGCGGTGCGTCCCTACCGGGCGCGGCGGAGCTTCGAGACCACGTACTTCGCTTGGGCGCGCATGCCGGAACGTCCGTGCTGCGACGCGTACTCCGGATCGGTCGCGAAGTAGCCGCGGACGTACTGCCAGCGACCGCGCCACCCCGAAAGGAGCCTCAGATAGGCGAGCTCCTCCACCACCGGCCGGCGACGGGCGGAGAGATAGGCCCGGTCGACGAGGCGGTCTCGCCTACGGGTCGGACGGCGCATCGCGTCGATCCAGGCGGTCGGAACATCGAGCTGCGCTCCTGCGTAGGCGTCGAGCACCCCGCGCTCGACCACGGATCGCACCCGCCACCGCTCCGCGCGCGCGAGGACGTCGTCGGCTTGGTGGGGGCGCCGGT
>DASUMF010000083.1:0-7052 GCA_036277835.1 Acidimicrobiia bacterium | reverse complement strand
CAACGCCGACGGCACGTCGCTCGCGCTCTCCGTGCTCGCGGTCGCGTTCGCGCTGCGGTACCGCAGCGATCCCCGCCTGGCCAATGCGTTGCTCGTCGGCCTCGCGGGTGGCGCCGCGGTGTCGATCAAGGCGCTGGCGGTGCCTGCGGTGTTCATGGCCGGCCTCGTCGTGCTCGCGTCGCACCGGAAGGTCGCCGACGCCGCATGGGCCGCGCTGCTCGCAGTTGCCGTGTACGTCGTCGCCGCGTTGCCGTGGGGCATCGAGCGCGTGTGGGACCAGTCGTTCCGGTACCACTCCGACGCGCTGCGCCAGGACTCCGCGGCCGGGGCGCTCGGCAAGGTGCTGCACACCCTGTGGGCGCGCGACCTCGTCGTCGTGGTCGCGTTGGCCCTGGCGCTCGGCACGTGGGCGCTCGTGCGCACCGGCATCGTGGCGCGCGCGCCGCTCCCTGGCCGTTGGCGGTTCGGCCCCACGGTGGCCGCACTCGTGCTCTGGGCGGCGCTCGTGGTCGCGGTGCTGGTGTGGGAGCCCGCGTTGTGGCGGGCCCACGTGGCGCACGTCGTCGTGCCCCTGGCCCTCCTCGCCGCACTCCGCCCGCCGCCGTGGCGCATCCTCGCGGTCGTCGCGCTGGTGCTCCTGCCGATCTGGGCGGTGCAGCACCACGACCTGCTCTGGCCCGACGGCTACGACGGCGAGCAGGCAGCGGTGGTCACCCGACTCCGGTCGCTTCCCGACGGCGCGCTCGTGATCAGCGACGATCCGGGCCTGGTCTGGCGTGCTGGGCACCGTCCACCCGGCGCGTTCGCCGACCCCTCGTTCCAGCGCATCGACAACGGCGACATCACGGTGAACCGACTCGTGCGTGCCGCGTCGGCGCACGACGTCTGCGGAGTGCTGGTCACGTCGCCCCGGCACTTCGGGCGCTTCACCGCGCTCCCCGACCGCCTCGCGGCCGCGGGCTACCTCCCCGAGCGCTTCGGTGACCGGATCACGCTCTACGCGCGCCCGGGCTGCGAGTCGGTGTAACGGCCGAGACGGTCGAACGCGCGCAGCGGCGGCACCGCGTCGATCACCCGGCTGAACGACACCAGCTCTGCTGCGACGTTGAGCGCGAGCAGCGTCAGCATCACCCCGAGTCGCCACCCCTCGCTCGCGCCGAGCACCACCGCGAGCCCGAGCACCGCGCCGATCACGTTGGCCCCGGTGTCGCCGAGCATCAGACGCTCGCGCAGGTCGTCGCCGAGGAGCCCGAACGCCGCCCCGATCACCGGCGCGATGGCGATGCCGATCGGAGCGGTGCCGACGATGATCGCGATCGGCACGTAGCCCACGAGACCGAACTTGATGACGCGACCGGGCGCGCGGTCGAGCAGGTTGGCGAAGTTGGCCGCCAGCGCGATGAGCGCGGCGTCGACGAGCAGGCCGCGGCCGTCCTTGAAGCCCGGCGTGGCGACCAGCACCACCGCGATCGCCGCACCACCGAGGAGCTTCAGCAACCCGGTCGTCACCCGTCCCTCGCGGAGGGCGCCGAGATGGCCGCGGAAGCCGCGGTCGGCTCCCACCGCGGCCAGATCGTCGACCAGCCCGAGGAAGGCGAAGCCCACGACCGCGAAGAGCACCTCGCTGCGCGCGAGCGTCAGGCCGGTCTCCTCACCGACGCCCAGCGCGCCGAGCACCGCGCGCCCGGCCTCGACCGCGAGCACCGTGAGCACCAGGTAGATCCCGCCGGCGGTCGGCACCATCCGGTCGCGGTAGTTGCGACGCGCCAGCGCGGGCGACGCCAGGATGTCGGGGCTCACCATCCGGAGGAAGCGCACCGTCACGAGCCCGACCAGCAACGCGACGACGACCGTCATGCGCCCTCGTCCGGTTGCGACGCGCCGGGTGGTGGGGCCAGCGTGGCGACGAGGGACGCGATCGCGCCGACCAGCACGGCGCACATCATGCCGGGAATCGTGATGCCGGAGTCGTTGAGCAGGAAGCCGAGCACGCCGACCGTCACGAAGCCGACTGCGGTCGCCCGCGCGGTGGGGATCGCGGCGACGACGCGACGGAGAGCACGGGGACGCACGAACCAGAGGTAGGCGAGCAGCGCGACGACCACGAACACCGTGATGAGGAGCACGGAGTGCCCGAGCACCGAGAGGTTCTCGGCGGCCTTGCGGCGGATCACCAGGGTGGCCGCATCGGCGTCGTCGAACAGCTTCACGAAGAAGCGACCCACGTGGGTGCGGTCCTCGGCGGGGCGGGCGACGTCGATGAGGCCCACCGCGACGACCGCGGCCACGCCGAGCCCCGCGACCGCGAGCACGCTGCGCGCCGTCAGACGGCGCCCGAGAAGCAACCAGCCCATCAGCGCGAAGGCAGGCACCGCGGAGACGACCGACCCGAAGTCGGCGCCCCAGAACGGCGCACCCATGACGACCACCGTCACCGCGAGGACGCCGATGGCGATCCGCAGTCCCCAGGGCGACGCGACCCGCCATGCGATCAGCCCGGCGAAGAGCACCGCGGCCGACACCAGCTGGGCGAACGTGAGATTGCCCTGGCCCACGAAGCGGATGCCGATCGTCGGCGAGTAGCCGAACACGGTGTTCCACTCCAGGTGCGCGCCGGTGACGAGGTCGGCGACGTGCAGCGCCACCAGGCTCCCGAGCGCGACGAGCAGGCCGTCGACCGGGTGGCCGAGCCGCCGACCGAGGAGGAAGCACGCGACCGCGAGCAGGAGGCTCACGCCCACGACGAACGGCCAGTACGCCGCGGCACCGCCGTGACGGCCGAAGTGGAACACCCCTGCGAGATAGGTCGCGGCCAGCACCGCGAGGAGCAGCAGCGCGCCGAACGACACGACCCCGCGTCCGCGCGGCCACCATCGCCCCACCACGACCAGCGCGATGGCGAGAAGGCACACGAGCACGACGACCACGGTCATCGCGATGCCGACCTGGCTGTCGCGGAACAACCCGTCGGTGTTCACGTCGACCATCGACTGCATGCGCGTCGCCAACGTCGTCGACGACGCCTGCGCCTCCATCCGCCGACCTTCCATCGCCTCGGGCCGATCGATGCCGAGGAGGTTGAGGATGGTCGGCGCGACGTCGGTGAGGTTCACGAACCCGTCGTGGCCCGTCGACGACGACACCAGGAGACCTCGATCGAACCCTGGTGCCTGCACCGACGCGACGGTGAGACCGTGCTCGCCGTTCGGCGGCACCGGGCCGACGACCAGCACCGCGTCGTGCGCGGGATCGACCTCGTCGAGCAGCGAACCCACGAGTCGATCCGTGTCGCGCAGCGCGCGCCTCACGAGCCGTTCGCCCTGGGCCTCCGACGCGAAGTTCGCGGCCAGCTCCGCGCGCACGAGGTCGGAACCCTCGACCAGCACCACGGATCGGTCGGTGAACGACCTGGTGAACGTGTCGAGCACCGCAGACGGATCGAGACGCACCCCGAAGGGCGCGGTCGTGTCACGCTCCAGCAGGTCGGCGTCGACCTCGCCGCCGGGCACCCGTCCCGCCGGGGTCATCAGCGCCGCGACCGCCGCGCGTCGATAGGGCGGCACGCGTTGTGGCGGGGTGCTCGGGTCGGTGCCGTCGCCGTTGGCGATCACCGCGCGCGACACGTGCGCGCTGGCGAGCTCGCCACCGAGCAGGCCGACCTCGGCACCGAACAGCTCGGCGTCGTTCTCGTCGGTCACGCTGGCGACCGGCAGGTACACGAGCCCGTTGCCCGGCGGTGTCCCGGTGCGCGAGCGGAAGGCCACCCCCGCGGACTGAGCGCCGAAGCGCTCGTCGGCATCGAACCCCTGCCCCGACGTCGTCGGATTGGCAATCGCGCGGGCGCCGGCACCGAGCGTCACGTAGCTGGCGCCGAGGTTGGTCGGACGCAACGCGCCGTTGGTGACGAGGCCACCGATCGCCGAGCGCGCGAACAGCCGGTGCAGGTTCGGGAGGTCGGTGTCGACGATGTCCGACCAGTCGACGTTCGGCAGCGAGATCACGAGCACGCGGTCGACCGGCGCGGCCGACCCTGACGTGGTGCCTGCGCCGGCGGCGTCGATGCCGGACACCCCGACACCGGTCGCGACGACGACACCGACGACGAGGAGCGCGAGGAGTGCTGCGAAGCCCCCTGCCGGGCGGGCCCTCACCCGCGACGGCTCACGAGACGACCGGGTCCGGGAGCGGCACCGTCTCCGCGCCGAGGCCGTAGTGGCCGACGACGGGCGGGACGCGCAGGAGGTCGGCGAGCGCGAGCGCGACCGTCGGCGGGCCCCACGGACGGTCGACGTCGTCGACCGTCGACACGATGGTCGAGAGGCTGCTGCGTCGCAGCTCCACGAACGCGGCGCCCCGGTCACCCGCGTCGGTGGCCGTCGCGTCGTAGACGTCACCGACGAGGAGCGGGAGATCGTCGGCGGTGATCGCGTTCGCGGCGGGCATCACGACGTCGGAGGCGGGCACGTCGCCGTTGGTCCCCACGATCAGCACGATCGAGGCCGACGCCCCCGGGAACTCGACGACGGTTCCGCCGCCCTGCGGACCGTCGAAGGTCACGAAGCCGGCATCCTCGAGCGTGACCAGCACGTCGTCGGCCGGAGGGACCGCGTTGGCCGGCGACTCCGCGAACCGCGCCGCGAGCTGTTGCCACGCCTGGTCACGCAGGGCCGTGGGCCGGCGGGACGATGAGCCGATCGCATCCGCGAGCGCGCTGATCTGGTCGGGCGTGTCGAGCTTCCACGAGCTCTCGAGCCACAGCACCCCGGTGACCTTGGCGCCACCCGTGGTCAGCGCAGCGACGGTGTCGTTCACCCGGTCGCCGTCGACCCCGCGCACGGCCACGACGCCGACGTTCGCGCCGGTGAGCTCGAACCTCGCGGCGAGAGCCTGCTTCGCCAGCGCGGAGATCGCGCCGACGTTCTCACCCAGTTGCGCCTGGAGCTGGTCGTTCTCGGCCTGGATCCGGTTCGAGTTCGCTTCGACGCGGTTCAGTCGGTTGTCGAGCGCGTCGACGACGCCGCGGTCGATCACGCCCGCACCGATGACCACACCGAGCGCCAGGGCGAGGAAGATCGCGACGAGCGATGCGAGATGGAACCGAAAGTTGATCATCAGCCGCCGAAGAAGTCCTTGAGCGTGACCCACAGGCCACGCGCGAACACGTGGATGGGTTCGGCGACGATACCGACCACGACCATCGCGAGGACGGCAGCTCCCACCAGGAACGCGATGTCGATCCTGCGCATCCGTCCCTCGTAGAGGCGGCTCACTCCCTTGGCGTCGACCAGTGCAGGGCCGAGGCGCAGGCGGGTGAGGAACGTCGACGCCATGCCGCGACGGCCCTTGTCGAGGAACTCGACCATGGTCGCGTGGGTGCCGACCGCCACGATGAGCTGCGCACCCGATTCGTACGCGAGCAGCATGGCGACGTCTTCGCTCGTGCCCTCGACGACGAACTCGTGGTAGTCGACGCCCCAGTCGAGCAGGTTCTCGCGGCCCGGCGCCCGGCCGTCGGGATGCACGTGGTGCACGAGCTCGGCACCGCAGTGCAGGGCGGGCTCCGACACCGAGTCGAAGTCGCCGATGATGATGTCGGGCTTCAATCCGATGTCGAGCAACGCATCGGCTCCGCCGTCGACACCGATGAGCGACGGCCGGTATTCGCGGATGTACGGCCGCAGCGCGGCGAGGTCGCTCTTGTAGTCGTGGCCACGGACGACGACGAGCGCGTGGCGGCCCTTGAACTTCGTGTGCAGCGGCGGGAGCGTGATGGGCTCGAAGGTCAGCTGCGCCTCGCGACGGATGTACTCGAGCGTGTTCTCCGCGAATCGCTCGAGCTCCACGCCGATCGACGAGCGCGCCACCTCCATCGCGGCTTCGATCGCCTCGGCGTGCAGCACGGTGCCCGACGCGACGACCTCGTCGCCGCACCAGACCTCGCCGTCGACGATCCTGACCCGATCACCCTCCTGCACCCGTGCGAACAGGTCGGGGCCCACGGCGTCGAGGAGGAGGATGCCCGCCTGCACCACCCGGATCGGGCCGACGTTCGGGTAGCGACCCGAGATCGACGAACCGGCGTTCACGACCGCGCCGACGCCGGCCTCGATGAGGCCGTCGGCCGCCACCCGGTCGAGGTCCGTGTGGTCGATCACCGCGACGTCGCCCGGCTGCAGCCGGCGGATGAGGTCCTTCGTGCGCACGTCGACGCGCGCCGTCCCCTCGACCGCGGTCGTCGGTGTCGCACGCGACCGCCCGAACAGCTTCATCGCCGTTCAGCCACGGAGGCGGCACTCGCGAGCAGCTCGGCGGCGTGCTTGCGGGCGTGGGCCGAACTGCCGACGCCGGCGAGCATCCGCGACAGCTCCACCACCCGGTCGGCGCCGTCGACCACCTGGGCGCGCGCGATCGTGCGCTCGGCGTCGCCCGTGCCACCCGGTTCCGTCTCGACCACCTTCTCCACCACCACTTGCGTGTCGGCGAACGCCGCCACCTGCGCGAGGTGGGTGACGCACAACACCTGGTGCCGGGCACCGAGCGTCGCGAGCAGCCGGCCCACCGCCGTGCCCGCCTCCCCGCCGATGCCCGCGTCGACCTCGTCGAACACGAGGGTCGGCGGTGCTGCGGTGAGGACCACGCGCACGGCCAGCATCGCACGCGACAACTCGCCGCCCGACGCGGCCTTCGCCAGGGGCCGAGCGCCCTCCCCCGGGTTGGGCGCCAAGAGGAAGGTCACCTGGTCGGCGCCGTCGTCGGTCGGCTCGGCCGGCTCGATCACCACCTCCACGCGGGCATGCGGCATCGCCAGCTCGTGCAGGTGCGCCTCGACCTCACGGGCGAGCGGCGCCGCCACCCGGCGCCGCTCCACGGAGAGGCGTTCCGCCGCCGCGACCACCTCGCGGCCGATGGCCTGCTCGCGCGCCTCCAGCTCCGCGGCGCGCCCCTCGTAGCCCTCGAGCTCTGCCAGGCGCGTCGCGGTGTCGGTGGCGTACGTCATCACGTCGGCCAGGGAGTCGCCGTACTTGCGGAGCAGGTCGCGCAACCGGTTGCGC
>DASUMF010000082.1:0-2525 GCA_036277835.1 Acidimicrobiia bacterium | reverse complement strand
CCGACCGCGTGGCTGAGGCGCGACCAGTCGTCTTCGGAGAGGCGCGCGGTCCAGAGCTTGCCGGCGTCGACGCGCGCTTCCATCGCGAGGATGCGCTTGGTGAGCTCGAGCGTGCCCATCTCCATCGAGAAGAACACGACCGGCCGACCGGTCTGGGTGGCGACGTTGCGGGCCATGCCGAGCGCGAGCGCGGTCTTCCCCATGCCGGGGCGAGCCGCGAGGATCGTGAGGGTCGACTGTTGCAGGCCGTGGAGGATGCGGTCGATCTCCGTGAAGCCCGTGGGCACGCCGACGAGCTCGCTGGCCTGGCCGTAGCGCGCCTCGAGGTTGTCGAGCGTGTCCTGGAGCGCGTCGCGGATGCCGATCATCGACTCGCTCACGCGTCGTTCGGCCACCTCGAACACGAGGGACTCGGCGCGGTCGAGCGTGTCGGTGACGCTGTCGGGCGTGTCGTAGCCCATCTCGGCGATGTCGCCGGCGACGGCGATGAGCCGGCGCAGCAGCGCGAGCTCACCGACGATGCGCGCGTAGTGGCCCGCGTTGGCGGATGCCGGCGTACCGGCCTGGATGCGCAGCAGCGACGGGCGTCCGCCGACGAACTCGAGGAGATCGGCGCGGCGCAGCTCCTCGGCCACGGTGACCGGGTCGGCAGGCTCGCCCTGGCTGTAGAGCGACTGCACCGCGTCGTAGATGTGTCCGTGCGCCGGCTTGTAGAAGTCGGAGGCGTCGACGCGTGCCTCGACCGCGGCCGTGATGGCGTCGCGCGAGAGCAACATCGCGCCGAGGAGCGACTCCTCGGCTTCGAGGTTGTGGGGCGGGATGCGCCCCACCGGCGCGCGCCGCGCCGCTTCGATCGTCTGAACCACTGCCGCTCCCGCTCCCGCCCCCGCAGTCGACGCCGACTGCCCGACCATCAGTGCCACCCGCCCGCTCGGCCGGCTCCGCAGTTTGGAGCCTGCGGCCTGTGGATTGGTAGAGCGAAAACCCCGATTGTTCGTGGGGACAACGGCCCGACTTGTTCACAACCCTGGGGACGGCGGAGACGCGATTCGGACACCACGCCACGTTCGCACGAGGGTGTGACATCAACGTCGCTCGTGAGCGACGCGACGAGGTGCGACGAGCCGGAGTGCCGCCGACGAAGCCTTGCGCCGGAGCGAGCGCAGCGATGCGGAGGTGCACGCGAGGAGGCGGTGCGCAGGCTCGGCGCACCGCCCCGAGGTGGCTACTCCGCGACGACGGAGACCGCGAGCACGACGTCGACGTCGGCGTGGAGCTTCACCGGGACCTCGGTGTCGCCCAGCTCGCGGATCGGCTCGCTCAGGCTGACCTTGCGGCGATCGAGCTCGACGCCGGTGGCCGCCTGGACCGCGGCGACGATGTCGGCGCTGGTGATCGAGCCGAACAGCTTGCCGCCGTCACCGGCGCGTGCCTTCACCTGCACCGGCGAGCTCGTGAGCCGCGCCGCGAGCTCCTGCGCCGCGCCGCGGTCGCGCACCTCGCGCGCTTCGCGGTTGCGTCGCATCGCCTCGGCCTGCGCGACCACACCCTTGGTGGCCTTGAGCGCGAGCCCGCGAGGCACGAGGTAGTTGCGCGCGTAGCCGTCGGCCACGTCGACGAGGTCGCCCTTGTTGCCGAGGGACTCGACGTCTTCTCGGAGCACGACCTTCACGACAGCTCCTCGGCGTCGACGCCGGCCTCGGACGCGGTCTCGGCGAAGTCGGAACCATCACTCGACACGCCGGCACCGTTCACCGGGGTGTCGATCGCCGCGTCGGCGGGGAGGCCGGCATCGGCGCGACCGTCACGCTCTTCGCGGGGCTCACGCAGCCCGCGGTCGCCGCGCTCGCCGCGGTCACCACGGTCGTCGCGGTCACGGCGGCCTCCCTTGCGCTGCGTCACCTGGCGCACGCTGTACGGCAACAGCGCCATCTCGCGTGCGAGGCGGATCGCCTTGGCGACCTCGCGCTGCTGCTGCGCAGAGTTGCCGGTGACGCGACGGGCACGGATCTTGGCCCGCTCCGACATGAACCGCCGGAGCAGGTTGACGTCCTTGTAGTCGATCCAGTCGATGCTCTCGGTGTTGAGGATCGACACCTTCTTCTTCTGCGGCCGACGTCGGTCGGCTGCAGCGCTCTTGCTGCGCCTTTCACGTGCCATCAGAACGGCTCCTCGCCAAAGTCATCGTCGGGGCGGCTCCCGCCGCCCCCTCCTCCACCGCTGCCGCCGCTGGGGCCACCGCCACCGGTTCCGCCGCCACCACCGCCACCGAAGTCGCCGCCTCCGCGGCGCTCGTTGCGGGTGATCGCGGCCGTGGCCCAGCGCAGGCTCGGGCCGATCTCGTCGGCGACGACCTCGACCACCGAGCGCTTCTCGCCCTCTTGGGTCTCCCACGAGCGCTGCTCGAGGCGACCGGTGACGATGGCCCGGCTGCCCTTCACGAGGGTGTCGGCCACGTTCTGGCCGAGCTGCGCCCAGCAGGTGATGTCGAAGAAGGAGACCTGCTCCTCCCACTCCTGGGTCTG
>DASUMF010000081.1:0-8310 GCA_036277835.1 Acidimicrobiia bacterium | reverse complement strand
GATCTCGGTGGAGAGCTGCTCGACCGTGCTCAGCTCACGGGCGGAGAGGCCTTCGAGCAGCGGGACCCGGGTGAGCCCGGATTCGATGAGGGGTCGGCGGAACATGGTGATGCATCCCTTCGCCCCCCAGCTGATGGTGTCGTCTCGTCTGTCGACAGGCTACGCGCTCATCTTGAGCACTTGCGTGTCATTTCAACCAACAGCGTGAGAACGCTCGACTCAACCCTCACGCCACGGCGGGATGCGAGGCGGGTCGAAGTCGCACTCGCGGCGCTCGCCGTCGATCGCCGCGAACGCGAGCTCGCCCCATCGTTGGATGCCGGCCACGGGCCACGGGAGGTCGTCGCGCCCGAAGAAGCCGACGGCGCGCGTCTCGAGCGGGTGGCCCTGCAGCTCGCCGCCGAGCATCCGGCAGTGGAACAGGAGCGTGTAGAGCGGGAAGTGGGCGAAGCCGAGGCGCAGGCCGTCGAGCACGGAGATGAGCGAGACGACCTCGACCTCGATGCCCGTCTCCTCGTGGACCTCCTTCACCGCGATCTCGCTCGGCGAGTAGCCCGGGTCCGCGTAGCCCACGGGATAGAGCCACACGCCGCTGTCGGCGCGCTGGGTGAGGAGGAGCTCGCGCTCCGCGTTGCCGACGATCGCGGCGACCGCGACCTTGGGCGTGACGTATCCCGCGGTGCCCTGCCCGACCGAGTCGAGCCACTCGTCGAAGAGCACCTCGGCTTCGGCCTCTTCGATCGCGGCGGCGCGGATGTCGGCCGCGACCTTCAGCACCTCCTGGAAGCGCTCCTGCTCGTAGAGGCTCTGGGTGAAGGCGAGCCCGGTCCGCGCGACGGCGGACAGCGTCTCGGCCCATCGGAGCAGGTCGGCGGCGGAGGGGTCGATCGGCGCGGCCACGAGCGTGAGACTACGTGCTCGCCGCGCCCCTCATGCGAGTGTGACCTCGGTGGTCAGCCGGGCGGTGACGGTGGCTCGCAGCGAGTCGACCGCGAGCGCGTCCGAGACCTTCGCGCCCGTGCCGTCGCGCAGGTAGAACACGTCGACGACCCGGTCGCCGACGGTCGACACGAGCGCCTTGGTCACGTCGAAGCCGAGCTCCGCGAACACGGCGGCGACGCGAGCCAGCAGGCCGACGTCGTCGGGCGCGTGGATCTCGACGACCGTCGAGTGGGCCGACGCTTCGGTGTCGACGACCACGCGCACCTCGCGCTGGTCGGGATGCACCGTCGGGCGGCGATAGCGCCGCGCGCGTGCGCGCAATTGCTCATCGAGCGCGACGTCGCCCGACACCACGGCGACGATCGCGGCCGACGCGTCGCTGCGTTCGGCATCGGTCTCGAGGCGACCGAACCGGTCCTGGCCGATGAAGCGCTCGATCGCCATGCCGCCGTCGTCCTCGGTGACCACCGACGCCGCGCCGATGTCGAGGCCGACGAGCGCGAGCGTGCCCGCGACGGTCGCCAGCAGACCCGTGCGGTCGGGAGCGACGACCGTGCAGCGGAGCATGTCGTCGTCGAGCTGCTCCCACTCGACGGCCGTCTCGCGTGCGGCGAGGAGCCCTGCGTGCCGCGCCAGCAGCGCGTCGACGTCGTCGGCGCGCCGGGCATCGCCGACGATGTCGCCGCCCGCGAGGAGGCCGTCGGCCTTCGAGTAGAGCTGGCGCACGAGTGCAGCCTTCGCGCGGTTCCACGCCGCCGTCCCGGTGGCGAGCGAGTCGCCGAGCGTCAACGCGTAGAGCAGATCGAGGCGCTGTGAGTCGCCCACCTCGGCGGCGAAGCGCAGGATGGTGGCGTCGTCGTCGAGGTCGCGGCGGGTGGCGGTGTCGGCGAGCAGGAGGTGGTGCCGCACGAGCCACAGGAGCTGATCGGTCGCATCGTCGTCGAGCCCGATGCGGGTGGCGACGGACCGCGCGATGTCGACGCCGACCACCGAGTGGTCACCCGGCGTGCCCTTCCCGACGTCGTGGAGCAACGCCGCGAGCGTGAGCACGTCGGCCGGTGCGCGACGTGCGACGTCGCGGTCGAAGCCACCGCCGTCGGTGTCGTCATCGAGGATCGCGACGCTCTCCGCGACCGCCTCCAACGAGTGCCGATCGACGGTGAACTGGTGATACGCGTTGCGCTGGGGCAGCGCGCGCACGCGCTCCCACTCCGGCAGCAGCCGAACGAGCACGCCGACGTGGTCGAGCGCCTCGAACACCGCGATCGCACCGCGTCCCGCGCGCAGGAGCGCGAGGAAGGCGTCGCGCGCCGGCGGCGTCCACTCGATGGGCTCGACCGACGCCATGGCTTCGAGCGTGTCGCGGTCGAACGGTGCGCGCAGCTCCGCGGCCCGCGCCGCGAGCTGGAGGACGAGCGCAGTGTCGAGCACGGCTCCGCTGATCACCGTGACGCGACCGTCGCGGAGCGCGATGTGGTCGTCGAGGCGACGCTCGCCGGTCGCGCGTCCCGACGGCCCGCGCTCGGTCGACTGGAGCCGCGTCCACATGTCGCCGGTGATCCACACGACCGACCGGGCCGCCGCACCGAGCGCGCGCAGGTGCGCATCGGCATCGTCCGCGCCGACGAGCGCGGCGACCGCGTCCTGCTCCTGGAGCGTGAGCTGATCGGAACGGCCGCCCGTGACACGATGGAGCGCGACCCGTGCGTCGAGCAGGAGGTCGCGTGCTGCGCGGATCCGCTCGACGTCGCCGGCGCGCAGATACCCCTGCGCGACGAGCGTGTCCCACGGATCGCGGACGGCGCCGTCGGGCTCGAGCGCCCAGCCGACCCAGCCCGGCGCCTGCGTGTCGCGCAGCCCTCCCCCGCCGTCCTTCAGGTTGGGCGCGAGCATCTCCGCGATCGGCCCTGGCTGCTCGAGCCGGGCCGCGGCGCCCCCCGCCAGGTCGTCGATCAGGCGGCCGCGTCGCCGGGGCGCGAGCTTGCGCACCCGCTGGGCGAGATCGAGCGCGAGGCCGCCATCGCCTGCGACGAGCCGCGTGTCGAGCATCGCCGTGAGCGCGTCGAGGTCGCGGTCGGCGAGGGCGAGCGCCTCCTTCGTGGTGCGGGCCGAGTGGCCGAGCACGAAGCCCGCGTCCCACAGCGGGTACCAGAGCCTTGAGGCGTCGTCCCCGAGCCCGGTCGACCGCCGGCCGCCCGCGTGCAGGAGCATGACGTCGATGTCGGAGCCCGGGCAGAGCTCGCCTCGGGCATACGACCCCATGGCGACCAGTGCCCACTGGCCGGACGCGTCGAGGGTGGAGGCCGCGTCACGCAACGCGTCGTCGACCAGCGTGGTGAGTGCACGGCCGAACTCGACACCTCGCAACGAGGTGTCGCCGACGAGCCCGTCGCGTGCTGCGCGCAGGGCAGCGCTCACGGCGGGCTCGTCGTCACGTCGTCACAGCGCGTCGGGCCCCGACTCGCCGGTGCGGATGCGCCAGGCATCGCCGATCGGGACGGTCCACACCTTGCCGTCGCCGATCTTGCCCGTGCGGGCCACCTCGAGCAGCTTCGACACGACGCGCTCGACGTCGCCGTCGTCGGCGAGGATCTCGATGCGGACCTTCGGCACGAAGTCGACCGTGTACTCGGCGCCGCGGTACACCTCGGTGTGGCCGCGCTGGCGCCCGAACCCCTGGACGTCGGACACGGTGAGCCCCTGGACGCCGAGGTCCTTCACGGCTTCCTTCACGTCGTCGAGCTTGAACGGCTTGATGATGGCGACGATGAGCTGCATGACTTCTCCAATATTGGCGCGCGGAGCGCGTTCAGACCCGCTCGAGCGAGTAGCCGACTTCCGAGTGCTGGGTGAGGTCGAGGCCGACGGCTTCGTCCTCGTCGCTGACACGGATGCCGCCGGGCAGCACCGCCTTCAACCCGTACGCGATCGCCGCCGTGACCGCCGCGGAGAACGCGAACACCACCGCCACCGCGAGCACCTGCTCGCCGAAGAGGCTCCACCCGCCGCCGTAGAACACGCCGTCCTTGCCGGCGGCGTTCACGCTCGCGTCGGCGAAGAGCCCGAGCAGGATCGAGCCGAGCAACCCGCCGACGAGGTGCACGGCGACCACGTCGAGCGAGTCGTCATACTTGAACCGGAACTTCAGCTGGATGGCGAGGTAGCAGACGGCACCCGCCACCGCGCCGATGATGATCGACGGGATGGCCCCGACGAAGCCCGCGCACGGCGTGATCGCGACCAGCCCGGCCACCGCTCCCGACGCCGCGCCGAGGGTGGTGGCGTGGCCCGCCTTGAAGCGCTCGACCACGAGCCACGAGAGCATCGCCGCCGACGCGGCGACGAAGGTGTTGATGAAGGCCTGCGCTGCGACACCGTTGGCGGCGAGCGCCGAGCCCGCGTTGAACCCGAACCAGCCGAACCAGAGGATGCCGGTGCCGAGCATGGTCAACGGCAGCGAGTGCGGCGGCATCGCCTCACGCGGCCAGCCGCGCCGGGCCTTGAGGATGATGCACAACACCAGCGCCGCGGCACCGGCGTTCACGTGCACGACCGCACCACCCGCGAAGTCGAGCGCACCCCGCTCGGCGAGCCAGCCGCCGGCGAAGATCCAGTGCGCGACCGGGAGGTACACGAGGATCGACCAGAGCCCGATGAACGCGACCCACGCCGCGAAGCGCATGCGATCGGCGATCGCGCCGGTGATGAGCGCGGGCGTGATGACCGCGAACGTGAGCTGGAAGGCGACGAACAGCAGCGCCGGGATCGAGCCGAACGTCTCGCTGCCCATGCCCTTCAGGCCGACGAAGTCGAAGTTGCCGATCAGGCCGCCGTTGCCGAGCCCGCCGAACGCGAGCGAGTAGCCCACGAAGACCCAGAGCACCGCGACGATGCCCATCGCGAAGAAGTTCTGCATCAGCATGGCCAGGATGTTCTTGGCCCTGACCATCCCGCCGTAGAAGAGCGCGAGCCCCGGCGTCATGAACAGCACGAGCGCCGTTGCCGTCAGCACCCACGCGGTGTCTCCCGTGTTCATGCTTCCCTCCCTGTCGCCGCGCGGCCCGGCACCGGATCGGCATGCCCGGTTGGGCATTCAGGAACGCGCAAGATTCGTCAGCGAGTTTGCAGTCTGACTGATTCGGGCGCGTCGCCGTGGCATCAACCGGCGGTGAACGGAACCTGAACGAATCGGGGTAGTCGGGACCCGCGCGAGGGGTACGACTCAGCCTTCGAGGACGTCGCCCTCCATGGCGTTCACGGTGCAGCCGACCTCTTCGAGGTAGGTGATCGCCGCGGCGCGCTGCTCCTCGTCGCCCTGGAGCTCGAGGATCACCCACCCGGAGTGGGCCTCGACGTTGGCGCGCCGGATGTTGGGCACCACGTCGAAGCGCTTCACGATCTCGTAGATCATGGGGCGGTCGACGAGGTTCTCGGGGAACGAGACGAAGAGCCGTACGTGATCGGTCATGGGCCAGTCACAATCCGACGCGCGAGAGCGCGTCCTCGGGCTCGGCGAGCAGTCCGGTGACGAACGGCCCGAACTCCGCGAAGTCGGCCGACACCGGATCGAAGCGCATCTCGTAGACGATCTCCTTGAGCGCGACCGGATCGTCGGCGAGCAGCGTGACGCCCCATTCCCAGTCGTCGATGCCCGTCGCGCCGGTGATGAGCTGCAGGACACGACCGGCGTAGGTGCGCCCGACGCGCGCGTGCCCCGCCATCAGTCGCTTGCGTGCGTCGAACGGCAGCGAGTACCAGTTCGCCCCGGCGACGCGGCGCTTCGACATCGGGTAGAAGCAGATCGCTCGCTTCAGCGGCAGGTGCGGGTGCAGGCGCTGCTCCTGGTAATGCGTCATCCGCTCACGCCAGGCCGCGAGGCGCGCCTCCGCGGCCGGACCGCTGAGCCCCTCCTCGGAGGCGAGGCGCGCCCGCTCGTCGTCCTCGCTGCTCGTGTACTCCGACAGCTCGGTGAACGACACGAAGGAGTCGACGAGGCGCAGCGGCGTGGCGGCCAGCTCCTGCTGGAAGGCCTGCAGCCGTGCGAGGTCGGGACCGAGCACCATCACACCGAGGTCGGCCTTGTGGCCGAGCACGGTGAAGAGCAGCGCCTGGTGCTCGTCGGCTTCGAGCGATCGCACCGCGTCGAGCACGCGCTTGCCGGCCTTCGGGTCGGCCGCGGCCGCGACGCGGTCGGTGGCGTAGAAGAGGTGCAGCACCCCCCAACCAACCGACAGCTCGACCGGCTCCATGGGGGTCAGGCTATTTCGGATTCAGATGATTCCGCTGCTGCCTTCACCGCTCGTTCCGGCGCGGCCAAGACCCGGGAGCTCCATCACGTCGTCGGCCGGAGGAGCGGTCACGTCGACGGGCACGCCGAACGCGGTGACCTCGAACGTGATGTCCGCGCCACCGTCCGGCGACGTGCTCTGGATCTTCACCACGCGGTCCTGGTCGTCGATCCACACGTCGATCGACGCGTCGCCGCCCTCGCTCACGGTCGCGCGGTAGTGGGTGGCGTGATGACCGGCGACGGTGTCGTCGCCGATCGTCTCCACCGGGCCCGCGACGTCGCGGAGCAGGTCGAGCGCGCTCTTCGGCGTGCCGTTGAGCCCGGGGATCGACGTGCCGGCATCGCCGAGACCGTCGAGCGGCAGCGCGATCCACTTGCCGTCGGAACCTCCGAACAGGCCGCCGGCGTCGATGTACACGGTGCCGTCGACGATCCGCTGCTCCACGTGGCCGAGGTCGCCCAGGTCGACGGACACGGTGCCGGTGTGGCCGTCGCCCGACACCACACCTGATGCGCGCAGCCCGAGCTCGCCGCTCGAACGCAGCTCGAACTGCATCGACTCCGACGCCTCGGTGTTGCTCGCCGCGAGCTGCAGCGTCTCGATCGACACCGGGCGTGCTGCGCTCGTGCCGCCGTCGTCACGGGTGGCGACGACCGCGGCGCTGACGCCGACCATCGCGAGGACGACGAGGACACCGACGACGAGGGACCGCTTCCTGAACATGGCGGGCAACCGTAGGCGAGGCGGCAACGCCCAGGTCGTCGCGGTCTCCTCGAGGGGCCGCGACCCGAGCATGGCGCGTCGGACAGAAGCTGTGCTCGTCGATGGAGCGGTCCCGCGGGACCGCTTTCGTTGTACCCGGCACAACAACGGCTCCGCGGAACCGTTTCTGGTCCCTCGAGCGGCGAGCGGCGGACTTCCGGGGTCCTGTCAGGCGCAGCGAGTACCGACGCCCACGTGCACCGTTCGGTCCCGGCTGCCCAGACGCACGACGAGCGGCACGCACGCCGGCTCCGAGATGAAGTAGCCGCCTGCGAAACCGAGCCAGCCCCGAGCGGCTCCTGCCGAACAGTTCGAGACCTGAAGATGGTCCGTGCGTCCTGTGCCGCCCCATCCGATCGCGAGCCGGTCGCGCCACCCGTCAGGGACGAGCAACTCGAACGAGGCTCCTACGGCTACGACGAGTCCGGCCTTGCCGAATCCGCCTCTCGTGTTGAGCGGTACCCGATACGTCGGTAGGCCCACGCTGCGACCGACGATGCGATGCCGCAGTTTGGGTGTCGACGTTCCACCGATCGCGTCTGAACAGTTCAGCGTCGCGGCAGGGCTCAGCGAACTTTCGTCCACTGTCACCGGTGCCGAGAATGTTGGCCGGCTGCCGGTGGACGCGCTCCCGCTACTGGCCACGACGAGCGCCAACGCGAGTGCGATCGCCAGGAGGACAGCGGTACGCCGGTTCATTCCGAGAGCTTGACACCGACCGATCGCGCGCTCCGGTCAGGCCAGAAGTCGCCAGCGGCGGCCTTCGGTCAGCGCTTGTTGCGCAGGCGCTGGCCGATCGCGGAGTACTGCACGATGCAGCGCACCGCTTCGACGCCGTCGCGCCAGCCGATCTTCTTGCCTTCCTCGTACGTGCGCCCGGCGTACGAGATCCCGACCTCGTAGATGCGCCACCCACCCTGCGCCACCTTGGCGGTGAGCTCGGGCTCGATGCCGAACCGCGCCTCCTCGAGCTCGATCGACTCGAGCACCTCGCGACGGAAGGCCTTGTAACACGTCTCCATGTCGGTGAGGTTGAGGTTGGTGAACGCGTTCGAGAGCAGGGTGAGCCCCTTGTTCCCGACGCTGTGCCAGAAGTAGAGGACACGGTGCGGGCGTCCCGACTGGAACCGCGACCCGTACACGACGTCGGCGTTCCCCGCGAGCAGTGGCTCGAGCAGCGTCGCGTAGTCGGCCGGGTCGTACTCGAGGTCGGCGTCCTGCACCACGACGAAGTCGCTCGTGGCGGCCGCGAAGCCCCGGCGCAGGGCCGCGCCCTTGCCCTGGTTCCGCGTCTGGCGCAGCAGCTTCAGACGAG
>DASUMF010000080.1:0-4435 GCA_036277835.1 Acidimicrobiia bacterium | reverse complement strand
ACCACCGGCTCCAGCGAGGCGGCGATGCTGGCGGGGATGGCGCTGAAGTGGCGCTGGCGAGACCGGATGCGCGCCGCGGGCCGCCCGACCGACCGCCCCAACCTGGTGATGGGCGCGAACGTGCAGGTCTGCTGGGAGAAGTTCTGTCGCTACTGGGACGTCGAGGCGCGCCTCGTGCCCATGGAGGGCGACACGTACCACCTCACACCGGAACCGGCGCGGGCCGCGTGCGACGAGAACACCATCGGTGTGGTGGCCGTGCTCGGCTCGACCTTCGACGGCTCCTACGAGCCCATCGCCGACATCTGCGCCGCGCTCGACCGCCTCCAGGCGGAGGAGGGCCTCGACGTGCCGGTGCACGTCGACGGTGCATCGGGGGGATTCGTCGCACCGTTCATCGACACCGAGCTGGTGTGGGACTTCCGCCTGCCGCGCGTGCAGTCGATCAACGCGTCGGGCCACAAGTACGGGCTCGTGTACCCCGGCGTGGGCTGGATCATCTGGCGCGACCCCGACGCGCTGCCCGACGACCTCGTGTTCAACGTGAACTACCTGGGCGGCAACATGCCGACGTTCGCGCTCAACTTCTCGCGGCCTGGCAACCAGGTGGCGGCGCAGTACTACAACTTCTTGCGCCTCGGCTTCGTCGGCTACCGCCGCGTGCAGCAGATGTCGCGCGACGTCGCCCGCTACGCCGCGGACGCGATCGCCGCGCTCGGACCGTTCGAGCTGATCACCGACGGCAGCGAGCTCCCGGTGTTCGCGTTCGCGCTGAAGGACCCGGCCGATCGCAACTACACCGTGTTCGACGTGTCGGAGCGCCTGCGCGACCGGGGGTGGACGGTGCCTGCGTACACGTTCCCCGAGAACCGCGAGGACCTCGCCGCGCTGCGCGTCGTCGTGCGGAACGGGTTCTCACGTGACCTCGCCGACCTGCTCGTCGCCGATCTCCAACGCCACGTCGCGTACCTCGACCAGCTCGAGGTGGCGCTGCCCGGCTCCGGTGAGGGCGGCGGCTTCGCGCACTGAAGCGCGGCGCCGGGCTAGAGGCGCGCGAGCTCGCGCTCGAGCTGCGCGAGGCCCATCGGTCCGAGGTCGAGGGCGCGCCGGTGGAACGCCTTGAGGTCGAAGTCGGCGCCGGCGCGCGCGCGGGCGTCGTCACGGCCTCGCAACCAGATGCGCTCACCGACCTTGTAGCTGATGGCCTGGCCCGGGAGGCCGAGGTAGCGATCCACCTCGCTCGCCATGAAGTCGGCGGGGAACTTGCTGCGCTCGATCACGAAGGGGAGCGCGAGCTCCGGGGTCCACGTCTCGCCGGAGTGGTACGGCTCGTGCGCGGGAATCGCGAGCTCGAGGTGCATCCCGATGTCGACCACGACGCGCACCGCGCGCATCGCCTGCGCGCGGAGCATGCCGAGCTCGTAGGCCGGGTCGTCGAGGTAGCCCAGCTCGCCCATGAGCCGTTCGGCGTACAGCGCCCAGCCCTCGGCATGCCCCGAGGTGCCCGCGAGGGTGCGTTGGTAGCGGCTGAGCACCTCGGCGAGGTGGCGCACCTGCGCGATCTGGAGATGGTGGCCGGGAACACCCTCGTGGTAGCAGATCGACACCTCGCCCCAGAGGGGGAAGCGCGTCTTGCCCAGCGTCGGGTACCAGGTGCGGCCGGGACGGCTGAAGTCCTCCGACGGCCCGGTGTAGTACATCGCGGCTGCGCCGCCGGGGGGTGCGATCATCGCCTCGACGCGCTTCACGCGGTCCGCGATGTCGAAGTGGGTGCCGTCGAGCTCGGCCACGGTGCGATCGAGGAGCTCCTGGTTCCACTCGCGGAACGCGTCGACGCCGTCGATCGTGCGGGTCGGGTCGTGCTCGAGGTGCTCGATCACCTCGTCGACGGAGGCGCCGGGCACGATTCGCTCGGCCACCTGCTGCATCGCGTGCTCGATGCGGTGCAGCTCCTCCCAGCCCCACGCGTAGGTCTCGTCGAGATCGAGCTCGATGCCGTTGAAGTCGCGCGCGTACAACGAGTACCGATCGCGCCCGACCGGGTCGCGCTCCGACGCGTGGGGCGCGTACTCCTCGACCAGATAGCGACCGAGCGACGCGTACGCCTCCGTGGCGCGCGTCGCGAGCTCGCGCAACCGTGTGCCCAGATGCGTGTCGCCGATGTCGGATGCGTCGTAGCCGTCGACCAGCGCGTGGAAGAACGGCGGCGCGTCGTCGCCGTTGCGGCTCACGCCACCCCACGTGTCGGCCTGCTGCGTGCAGGCCACCGCTTGACGCCTCGCCGCAACGATGCCCTGCGAGACGCCCTCGGTGAACCCGGCCTCGATCGACGCGAGGCTCTGGGGAACGAGCGCCAGGCGTTCGGCGATCACCTCCCAGTCGTGCGCCGACTCGCGTGCCATGAGGTCGAAGACCATCCGCACGTACTGCACCGGGCTGCCGAGCACGCGGAGGTCGCGCAATCGCTCGCCGGCGTCGTGCTCCTCGAGCGACAGCACCAGGCGCTCGCGCAGCACCTCGGCCGCGACCCGATCGGCGTCGGTCTCGATCGCAGTGGCGTCGAGCGCGCGCAGCGTGGCCCGGTCGAGCTCGGCCCGCTCGTCGCTGCCGGCGGGGGAGTAGTCGGTGAGCTCGTGGTCGTGGCCGCCGATCCCCTCACCCGTGGCCGCGACCGGGTCGAGCGCCGCGAAGCGCTCGACGTAGGCCTCGGCGAGCTCGAAGACGGGCGACTGGTTGGTCGCAGTGACGTCGCTCATGCGATCACGGCTCCACGGCTGGGCGGCACGGTTGTCCTCGCAGGCTGCCACACGCGGGGAGGGGTGTCGGCACGGCGACGCCGTCGACCACCGGCAGCACCACCTTCGAAGCGTGTGCGCCGCCGATGCCCACCCGAGTGGTCACCGCATCGTCGTGGTGCAACGTCTGGAACGCCCAGGCGGGCTTGTTGCCGCCCGGCGGCTGCACCGTGATGCGCACGCGGGATCCCGTGCGGAACGCGTGGCCGAACGGGTAGATCGGAACGCGCACGAGGGAGAGCCTGCCCTCCGGCAATGGGCGGACGTCGTCCTCGGCGTACGTCGGGACCGGCAGGAGCGGCGTCGAGGCGGCCCCGTCGAGGGCTCTGCGACTGGCGCGCAGCCACCCGCTCTGCACGTAGGTCTCGTCACCGTCGGGCCGCACCTCGCTGATCACCACCTCGAGGTCGGTGTCGCGTGCGGTGGAACCGAGCCAGAGGTCGACGCTCCCCGAGCCGACCATGACCGTGTCGCGGGCGAGTGGCGCGGTCTCGTACGCGAGCGCGTCACCCTTGGGCAGGGGCTGCCAGTCGAAGGCCGGCGCACCCAGCCGTGCCTGGCTCGGCTCGGTCGCGACGACGCGCGGCAGCGCCGACGGGTCGTCGTGGTAGCTCTCGTCATCGGCTTTCGCAGGATGGTCGGGCGCCAACGCACCGCCCGACTCGAGCCACCACGTGGTCGGCGTCGCGGGGGGCGGCCACGCGTCGAAGGTCGTCGCGAACGCGGCGATGGGCGCGCCGGCGGCGGCACCCGCACCGACGTCGAAGCGCACCCGCAGCGTCGGCTCGGCCTCGTAGGCGGCGAGTTGCGATGCGTAGTCGCCGGCCGGATCGAAACGGTCGGGCGGGACGGAGAACGCCGTACCGGTGAGGGCGCTGACGAGCTGCGTGGCCACCGCGCGCTGGTCGGCAGTGATGGTCGGTACCTTGCGCGCGACGTAGAAGTCGAGGAACTCGAGCCACGAGGGGATCAGCTCGGGGGAGAACGAGTCGGCGTGCATGCCGTTCATCACCGTCGCCTTCACCGTGATGTCGGGTGAGAAGTCGTCGAGCATCTCGGCGAAGTGCGCGCCGGTCTCTTCGTCCTGCCAGGTGCCGGCGATGAACACGGGGACGTCGATGCGGTCCACGAACGTGTCCGGCGACTGCGCGTCCGCCTGGGGGTGGTCCCGGTACTTCGAGGCCTTGATGCGGGCCAGCACGTCGGGAGCCTGCAGCCGCAGGGCCTGGTTGGTCTCGCAGGTCGTGTCGCCGCCCGCGATGCGATCCTGCGCCCACCGCGACGATGCCGGCGCGGCGTCGCGCTGGCGGTCCAGGGCCCACGAGAGCCCGAAGCCGTCGTTGAAGATCCCGCCCGGGTACAGCGTGTCGTAGGTGTCGTCGAGCACTGACAGCGGCGCGATGGCAGCCAGGTGCGGTGGTCGCGTCGCGGCGACGAACAGCTGCGTGATGCCCGAGTACGAGATGCCGACCATGCCCACCTCGCCGTGGGCGACCCACGGCTGCGCGGCGACGGTCTCGATGACGTCGTAGCCGTCGAGCGACTGCAACGGCTCGAAGTAGTCCCACGCGCCCCCGCTGCAGCCGGTGCCGCGCAGGTTCACGCCGACCGTCGCGAAGCCGAACAGCTGGGCGATCGCC
>DASUMF010000079.1:0-2194 GCA_036277835.1 Acidimicrobiia bacterium | reverse complement strand
GGCATGCGCCCGGTCCCGGGCGCGTCCTGGGCGTCGCGCGACCAACGCGCCGCCGACGCGCTCGGCATCCTCTGCCGCGACTACGCGAACGACGAAGCGCCGACCGCGGCCCAGGCCTTGCTCGTGGTCGAGGTCCCGATTGAGGGCCCGGCCGAGGTGGCCGGCCTCCCGCTACCCGACTCGATGGTCGAGTCGTTGCTCGCGTCCGGTCGCGTCGAGCCCGTGCTCGTCGACGGCACGGGCGCGCGGATCGCTGCCGGACGGGTCTCCTCCACGCTGTCACCCAAGATCGCGCGCTCGGTGCGGCTGCGCGACGGACACTGCCGGTGGCCGGGGTGCACCCGACGCACCGGCTTGCAAGTCCACCACCTCTGGCCCCGCAGTTGGGGCGGCACCGACGAGGTCGCCAACCTGGCCATGGTGTGCGTCGGCGGTGGCACCGACCACCACGTGCAACTCGCGCCGCACGGCGACCTGCTGCTCCTCGGCAACCCCAACCGGCCCGACGGGTTGGAGCTGATCCGACGCGACGAGCTGGCCGAGCTCGCCCGACTCGCGAACGACGCGAGCCGAAGTCGGGGCGACCCCAGCGCCGCGTGACGGCGTGACCGATCCTTGACAACTGAAGAGGTACGCGTGTGCGGCGCGGGTGGTGCGCGCGCGACGGACAGACTGTGGCCATGGACGCGGCGATCATCGTGTTCGCGTTCGTCCTGGGCGCGCTGATCGGCTCGTTCCTCAACGTGGTGCTCTGGCGGGTGCCACGTGGGGAGTCGGTCGTGCGCCCGCCGTCGCACTGCCCGTCGTGCGGCACCGACCTGTCGCCCGCGGAGCTGGTGCCGGTGCTGAGCTGGGTGGCGCTGCGCGGGAGGTGCCGTCACTGCGGTGCGCACATCTCGGCGCGCTACCCGCTCGTCGAGCTCGGGGTGGCGGTGCTGTTCGGATTGATCGCGTGGGTGATCGTCGGCTGAGCTCGGGTTTGACGCACCGCGTTGCGGCGCACCCTGTTGGTATGGCGCACTTCCACGGAAGCATCCGAACCGCGTGGTCGGTCGACGAGGCGTTCGCGTACATGGCCGATCTGCGCAACTTCGCGGAGTGGGATCCGGGAACGCACGCGGTGGCGCAGGTGCGTGGGAGCGGCTCCGGCCCTGGTGCTGCGTACGACGTGGAGGTGCACGTCGGGCGGCCCACCATGACGTTGCACTACGAGATCGTCGAGTGGGACCCGCCGCGTCGTCTGCTTGCTCGGGGCGACAACGCCTGGCTCGTGTCGTACGACGAGATCACGGTCGAGGCGGAGGGCGCGCTCACCGTCGTCACCTACGACGCGCGCATCGAGCTCCGTGGGGTGCTCGGTGTGCTCGACGGCCTCGTCGACCGCGGCTTCCAGACGACCGGCAAGCGCGCCGCGGCCGGTCTGCACGGTGTGTTGGCCGGCGCACCGGACGGCGGATCGGCGAGCCCCTGAGTTGCGCCAGCGATCGCGCCGCCATCTCGACATCGCGCACGGGCGCCGCTTCCGGATCGGCGTCTCCTCTTGTTTCGCCTCATCGTCGCTGTCACGCTTGCAGGACACGGAAAGTCGAGGTCGAGGAGGTCGAGCATGTACGCAGTGTTCACCGAGGTCAACGCGGATGCGTCACACGTCGAGAAGGCTCGCGAGGTCCTGAACTCGACCGCGGCACCGATGGCGCGCGAGCACGGCGCCAAGGGTGTGCTGAAGGGGCACGCCGCGCACCACGCGGCGAAGGTGGTGTGGGGTCCGAAGCTCAAGGCCGACCACGTGCGGTGGGGCGACATCATCCCCGCCTTCGACGCCGGCGGCGCGCACTTCGACGGGCTGAACCTCGACACCGAAGGGGGCGCGCACGGCGACACGTCGGGCCAGTCGATCCTCGACGGGCACTGCGAGGCCACCGAGATCGGCTCGAAGTAGGGGCACGTCGCCGACGACCTCGTACCCCCGCGAATCGTCACGCCGTCTGACGAGCGCGACCGCGAAGGCCGAGCGTCAGACCGACGCGAGCACCTCGCGCACCTCGACCGTCTTCACGGTCACGCCCTCGGGCGCGTTCGGCATCGGCGGCTCACCCACGGTGAACATCGCGGCAGCGGTACGTGCTTCTTCTTCGGTCTCGAACACGATGACGTTGATCCCGCGACCGCCCTCCGGCGCGAGCCAGTACCCGCC
>DASUMF010000078.1:0-4598 GCA_036277835.1 Acidimicrobiia bacterium | reverse complement strand
ACCTCGTCGCCCTCCCCGATCCCGAGGGCCACGAGCGCGAGGCGGATCGCGTCGGTCCCCGAAGCGACGCCCACCGCGTGACGGTGCCCGGTGGAGGACGCGAGCTCGGTCTCGAAGGCGGCGAGCTCGGGCCCCAGGAGGTACACACCGGAGGCGACGACCCGGGCCACCGCCTCGCCCAACGCAGGCTGGAGGCGTGCCGCCCGGCGGGCCAGATCGACGACGGGCGGGCCCGCCGCCGGGCTCACCGATACCACGCGCGGCGGGACCGGAAGAAGTCGATCGTGCGCGCGATTCCTTCGTCGAAGTTGGTGCGCGGCTCCCAGCCGAGCATCCGCTTCGCCTTCGACGAGTCACCGAAGTACGAACCGATGTCGATGGCGTCGCGGTCAGGGGGCCACGGCGCGAACTCGACGCGGCCACTCCCGGCGGCGCGCACCACTGCGTCCGCGATCACGCGGAGCTCCAGGTGCTCGTCGTTGCCGACGTTGAAGATCTGACCGGCCGCGTCGGCGGTGGTGGCGGCGAGCACCAGGCACTCGACGACGTCGTCGACGTAGAGGCAGTCGCGCTGCTGGGCTCCGTCGCCGAACACGGTGATCGCTTCGTTGTCGAGGGCGCGCCGCACGAAGATCGGCAGGAAGCCCTGCAGGTTGTCGCGCAGGCGCTGCCGCGGTCCGTAGACGTTCGTGAGGCGGACGGCGCTGGCGCGCAGCCCGTAGACGTCGTGGTAGAGGAGGTGGAGCTGCTCGGTCGCGTACTTGGTGATGCCGTTCACGTCGACGGGAGCGACGGGATGGTCCTCGTCGACGGGGAGGTAGCGCGGGCGTCCGAAGATCTGGCGCGTCGACGTGTACACGACCGTGGCCGACGGGTTCTCACGGCGCAACAGGTCGAGGAACGCGAACTGGCTCGTCGTGTTCGACTGCAGGTCGAAGAGAGGGTCCTCCATCGAGTCGGTGTGACTCACCTGACCCGAGAGGTTGAACACCACGTCGGCAGCGATCGCTGCCTCGCGGAGCCGCCGATCGTGCACCGCGCCGAGGTCGGCCTCGATCACGTCGATGCGCGCGTCTGGCTCGTGCTGGCCGTTGGGAACGAGGTTGTGGGGATTCGACCCGTGCCGCTCGACCCGCGCATCGACGACCACCACCTCTGCGCCCGCGGCTGCCAGCACGAGCGCGAGGTTGGAGCCGATGAAGCCGAGGCCGCCGGTGACGAGGCACCGCCGCCCGGAGAACGCGTCGACGGGCATGGCATTCAGAAGCGGGTCAGCATAGGCGAGTCGGCTTCGCTCACCTGGGGAGCGGGCGCGTGGGTGCGGGCGTGAAGCGGGTCAGCACCCGGGCCGACATCCGGACCTCGCCCTGACTCACCAACCAGACGAGCAGCTCACCTTCGCCTTCGACCGACGCGATCGCCTCCGACCGCAAGTCGACGGCCTCGCCCCTCTCGACCGCGCCGCGGAACTCGAGCTCGGCCCACACCGAGCGATGCTTCGGCATGCGTCCGACGAGCTCGTCCTCGACCGCCTCCAGGTAGCGGGCGTTGTTCACGTGGTCGAGGAAGTCGAAGTCGCTCTCGCGCAACGCCCACTCGCGTGACGCGGCCGCGTCGGACGGGCGGCGATGCCCGAGCCGCGCGCTCACCTTGCGTCCCTGCGCCGAGGCACCGAAGAGCTCGTAGAAGTGGTCGCCGAGCGCGAGCGGTCGACCGCCGGCCTCGTCGATGAAGACCCAGATCGCGACGGTCCGCGCGAGCAGGGAGCCCGACGGGGACGTGAGATCGGTGCGACGCTCCGCCCAGGCGTGCCCGACCCCACTGCAGAACGTCGCGATGGAGACGTCGTCGTTGAAGTGCGGTGGATCGAGGATCTCGACGACGAGCCGGCGGAGCACCCACGTGCCCCCGAGGTGCCCACGGAGGTCGGCGTCGAGCGCGTCGTCGGTGGCGATGTCCTGGATGAAGCGGGAGAGCGCCTCGAGCCGCAGCTCCCCCTGGGCGCCGACGTCGCCGAGGTGCACGCGTCGACCTGTTCTGTAGATGCGACCCTCCGTCGGCTGGTCGACGAAGACGGCCTCGGGAACTCGGCTCATCTCGGCGTTCCGTCGTGCCGATGGACAGGGAGGAGGCGCGTACCGCCTCGCACGGGTTCCACGCGCCCATGGTCGCGCAGGCGTAGCCTCGATGTCGGTTTCGGCGTTCGGGCACGCCTTCCCGGCCAGGTGCGGGGCGCGGGCCTCGGGTGTTGCCCAGGGCAGGTCGTGGGGCACGTGCGGCGCGGGTGCACGGACGAGGGTGGAGGAACGTCATCGTGTCCAGCTGGCTTGATCGGCTCGGCCGCCGAGCGGTGCGACACCGGTGGTGGTTCATCGCTGCGTGGGTGCTGATCGCGGTGTCGGCGTTCGGCTTCGCAAAGGGCCTCGACGGCAAGACGATCGACGCGTTCCGCATCCCGGGCGCGCAGTCACAGGAGGCGATCGACCTCCTCACCCAGAAGTTCCCGTCGCAGTCGGGCTCGAGCGCCACCGTCGTGTTCTCCACCACCGAGGGCATCACCGATCCGTCGGTCGAGCCGGCGATCCAGGAGAGCCTCACCGCGCTCGGCGAGATCCCGAACGTCACGTCGGTGACCGATCCCTACGGCCCGCTGTCGGTGGTGCTCGTCTCCGACCAGGGCGCGCTCAAGGGCAAGATCGCCATGGTCACGGTCCAGTTCGCCGACCAGGTGCAAGAGCTCCAGACCGACGTGTACGAGCAGATGCAGGCGGCGGTCGCGCCGGCGGTGAGCGCCGGCGTGCAGGTCGAGTTCGGCGGCGCGGTCACCGACTACGCCGACCAGCCACCGAAGTCGAACGCCGATCTGATCGGGTTGCTCGCGACGGTGGTCATCCTGCTGTTCGCGTTCGGCTCCGTGATCGCGATGGGGCTCCCCATCGTGACCGCGCTGTTCGGTCTCGCCGTCGGGCTCTCGCTCATCACCGTCGTCGCCGCGTTCACCGACATCGGCACGCTCGCGCCGGTGCTCGGCACCATGATCGGGCTCGGCGTCGGGATCGACTACTCGCTCTTCATCGTCACGCGGTACCGCGAAGGGCTCGCGTCGGGGATGGGTGTGGAGGAGGCCGTCGGGCGCTCCGTCGCCACCGCCGGATCTGCGGTGCTCTTCGCCGGGTGCACCGTGGTGATCGCGATCTGTGGGCTCGCCGTGTCCGGCATCCCGTACGTCGCGCGCCTCGGCTACATGGCCGGCATCGTCGTCGCGGTGATGATGCTCGCGGCGACCACGCTGCTCCCCGCGATCATCGGCGTGATCGGTCACCGCATCGACAAGTGGCAGGTGCACTTCGGTCGACGGCGCGACTCGGTCGCCGGCTCCGTGCCGGAACGGCAACCCGGCGCGGCATCGTCGTCGACGTCGGTGTGGGCACGGTGGTCCCGCACCGTGGCGTCGCACGCGTGGCCGTTCGCGATCCTCGGCGTCGTGATCCTCGTGACCCTCGCATGGCCGCTGCTGAGCATGCGCCTCGGGGAATCGGACGACGGCAACCTCCCGTCGTCCACCACGCAGCGCCAGGCCTACGACCTCATCGCGGCCGGGTTCGGCCCCGGCACCAACGGTCCATTGCTGGTGGTCGTCGAGCTCCCGGAGGCGAACGACACCACCGTGACCGATGCGATCTCGTCAGCGGTAAAGGCCACGCCGGGCGTCGACAAGGTCATGCCGCCCGAGCTCAACAGCCCGACCGACGACGTCGCACTCATCGCGGTGTTCCCGACGACGGCGCCCGACAGCGCGGCCACCGCCTCGCTCGTGAGCACGTTGCGCGACGACGTGCTCCCGAAGGCCGTCGGCACGAGCGGCGCGACCGCGTACGTCGGGGGCGTCACCGCGGAGTTCATCGACATCGGCAACCAGATCAGCGACCGACTCCCCTACTTCATCGGCGCGGTGGTCCTGCTGTCGTTCCTGCTGCTGATGCTCGTGTTCCACTCGGTGCTCATCCCGCTCACCGCAGCGGTGATGAACCTGCTCTCGGTGGCGGCCGCGTACGGCGCCATCGTCGCGGTGTTCCAGTGGGGTTGGGGCAAGGACCTGATCGGCCTCGAGTCGACCGTCCCCATCGTGTCGTTCGTGCCGATGATGATGTTCGCGGTGCTCTTCGGGCTCTCGATGGACTACCAGGTGTTCCTGCTCACGCGGATCCGCGAGGAGTACGACAACACCGGGGACACCCGCGAAGCGGTCGTGCTCGGCCTCACGCGCACGGCGCGCGTGATCACGTCGGCCGCACTCATCATGATCTGCGTGTTCGGCGCGTTCGTGTTGAACTTCTCGGCCGAGGTGAAGATGTTCGGCCTCGGGCTCGCGTTCGCGGTGTTCGTGGACGCCACCGTCGTGCGCATGATGCTCGTGCCCTCGCTGATGGAGATCCTCGGCGACGCGAACTGGTGGTTCCCGAAGTGGCTCGACTGGCTGCCCCGCCTCGACATCGACGGGCCGACCCCGCCCGCGCCCGACGATGTCAGTCCAGAAGCTCCAGCACTCGTTCGCTCGGGCGGCAGATGAGCGCCCGATCGCCGCGGAACACCACGGG
>DASUMF010000077.1:0-5015 GCA_036277835.1 Acidimicrobiia bacterium | reverse complement strand
CTGGCCGAGCTGGAGTCCGGGCGTGAGCACGGCGGCGCTCGCCGGACCGGTCGCCTCGGGTTCGACGTTCAAGTGGAAGTCGGGCCGCAACACGATCAAGTCGGAGCTCGTCAAGGTCGACGCGCCGAGCGCGATCAGCTGGACAGGGCGCACCACCGGGATCAAGGCCCTGCACGCGTGGCAGCTCGAGGAACGCGACGGCGCGACGATCGTGCGCACGCAGGAGTCGTGGCACGGACTCGTCGTGAAGCTGCTCCGTCACACGATCCAGCCGACGCTCCAGTCCGCCATCGACGACGGCCTCGTCGCCCTCAAGACCGCGTCCGAACGCCCCTCCGACTGAGCCCGCGCCCAACACCGCGAACTGGCGTCAATTCGGCTGGATTATTCAGCTGAATTGACGCCAGTTTGATCGTGACGCGCCGTCAGGCGAGCTTGGCCTCCGCGAGGCGGCGTGCGATGACGCGCAGGCACAGCGTCTCGTCGGCACCCTCGAAGATCGACAGGACGCGCGCGTCGGCGTAGTAGCGCGACACCGGGAACTCCTCGGCGTAGCCCATGCCGCCGTGCAACTGCATCGCCTCGCGCGTCACCCACTCGGCAGCGCGACACACGTAGGCCTTCACCATCGACGCGGCCAACGTGCCCTCGCCGCGGCCCATCCGACGCGCGACGTCGTACGAGAACTGTCGACCGCCCTGGATCAACGCGGCCATGCGCGCCAGCTTCACCTTCGACAGCTGGTACCCGAACACGGGTTGTCCGAACACGACGCGCTGCTGCGCGTACGCGAGCCCGGCCTCGAACGCGGCCTGCATCAGCCCAACGGCGCGCGCCGCGGTCTGGAGGCGTCCGTTCTCGAAGCCCTCCATCTGCAGGTAGAAGCCCTTGCCCAGCCCACCGGCCTCGCCCACGAGGTTCTCGGCCGGCACGAACCAGTCGGCGAACGACACCTCGAAGGAGTGCATGCCGCGATAGCCGAGCGTGTCGATCGCGCGACCCTCGATGCGCCCGCCGCCCTCCTGCTCGTGCGCGAACGCATGCCCCGCCGAAGGCTCCTTCTCCACGACGAACAGCGACAACCCACGGTGCGTCTGCGAGCGATCCGGATCGGTGCGCGCGAGGAGCATGAGCAGATCGGCGCGGCCGGCGAACGTCGCCCACGTCTTCACGCCGTTGATCACGTAGCCGCCGTCGACTGCCGCCGCGGTGGTGGCGAGGCCCGCGACGTCGGACCCGTAGTCGGGTTCGGTGACCATCACACCCACGATGAGCTCGCCCGACGCGATGCGTGGCAGCCACCGCGACCGCTGCTCGTCGGTGCCGCCCGCGACGAGTGCACGCGTGAGGATCTCGGGTCGGGTGATCAGCGATCCGCCGATTCCGAGCGAGCCCCACGACAGCTCCTCGGTGGCGACGACCATGCCGAGGTAGTCGGCTTCGCCGCCGTTGGCCATGCCCTCGAACTCGACCGGGACCGAGAGGCCGAAGCCGCCCAGCTCCGCGAGCCCTCGGATCACTCCCTCGGGAACGTCCGCGTTGGTGCGGTGGACGTGCTCGGCCTCCGGGCGGATCTTCTCCGCCGCGAACCGGTGGAACGTGTCTGCGGCGAGGGCGAAGTCGTCGGGGAGGTGGTTGGGCCCCGTGCCGGCTCCGGGCAGCGTGTCGGCGAGCGCGCACAGGAATGCCGGCGATCGGTGCGCTTCCACGAACGGCAGCGCCGGCGCGAGGGTCGACGGGTCGATGCCCCAGGTGGCCTCGCGCCCGAGCACCTTGGTGCCGAGGTCCCAGACCGCGTCGGCGACGTACGCGCGCGCCAGCATCGACTCCTGCTCGCCGTGCGCGCCGTAGCCGAGCATGACCTTGCACCCCTCGACGGCACTGGCCGCGTGCGCCAGGTCGTACGCGAGCACCTGGTGCTCGTCGAGCCGCGCGACCGAGAGGCGACCGGCGTCGCTCGACGCCCGCGCGAGCGACTCCGCGGCGGTGTCGACGAGCTCGGCGGCACGGTCGACGGCCGCGGCGGCGGCCGCGAGCTGATCAGGCATGCGGGCGAGCCTACCGACGCGCATCCGCCGCGCTCGTTCCGGTCGACGCTCCGGTCGGTCACCGTAGAATCCGCCCGTGGCGCTGCTGTCGGGTGTTCGTGTCGTCGAAGGCTCGGCGTTCGTGGCCGCGCCACTCGGTGGGCTCACGCTGGCGCAGCTCGGCGCCGACGTGATCAGGTTCGACCGCATCGGTGGCGGGCTCGACTACCGGCGCTGGCCCGTGGTCGAGGGCGACGTGAGCTTGTACTGGGCCGGGCTCAACAAGGGGAAGCGCTCGATCGCGCTCGACCTCGGCCGGCCGGAGGGCCGCGAGCTCGCGACCGCGCTGATCGTCGCCCCCGGCGACCAGGCCGGCCTGTTCCTGTCCAACTTCCCTGAGTCGGGCTGGTTGAGCGATGCGCGCCTGCGCGAGCGCCGCCCAGATCTCGTCTACGTCAACATCATCGGGAGCCCCGACGGGTCCTCCGAGGTCGACTACACGGTGAACGCGGCCTCCGGCATCGCCCTCGCGACGGGAACCGCAGGCTCGGCCCTCCCGCTCAACAACGCGCTGCCGGCCTGGGACATCGCAACGGGGCTCCATGCGGTCATCGCGCTGCTCGCCGCCGAGCGGGCGCGACGCGAGGGCGGCGGCGGTCAACTGGTGAAGATCGCGCTGGCCGACGTCGCGTTCGCGACCGTGGCCAACCTCGGCTTCCTCGGGCAGGCCGAGGTGCTGCACGAGAACCGACCACCGCTGGGCAACGACATGTACGGCGCGTTCGGGCGCGACTTCGCGTCGTCCGACGGGCGACGGGTGATGGTGGTCGCGATCAGCCTCAACCAGTGGCAGTCGCTCGTCGCAGCAACCGGGATCGCGGATCACCTGCCCGCGATGGAGCGTGCCTTCGAGGCCGACCTCTCGCTCGAAGGAGATCGCTACCGCTGCCGCGACGCGATCGCGGCGCTCATCGCGCCGTGGTTCGCGGCGCGACCGCTCGACGTCATCCGTACCGAGCTCGACGAGCACGGCGTGTGCTGGGGCCCGTACCAGACCTTCACGCAGGCGCTCTCCGACGACTGGCGCGCGTCGGACGAGAATCCGATCTTCTCGCGCGTGCACCATCCCGGTCTCGGCGACCTGCTCACGCCTGCTTCACCGCTCACCCTCGACGGCAAGCCACCGCTGCCGCCGGCGAGCGCGCCGCGTCTCGGCATGCACACCGACGAAGTGCTGTCCGACGTGCTGGGGCTCAGCAGCGCCGAGATCGGGCGTCTCCACGACGAGGGTCTGGTCGCGGGCTCCGACGGGGTCGGCTGAGTGGACGACTCGCCATCACCGCTCCTGGTCGACACCGGGTTCGGAGCGCACGCGGTGTCGACCGTCGACGAGGAGCACGTTCGGCGGGTCGCCGCGTGTCTCGACCGCGACGCCGACGCGGTGGTGTCCACCGGACGCCTGCCGACCCTGTGGCACTGGGCCTGCTTCCTGCCCGCCGTCGCCACGAGCGCCCTCGGCCCTGACGGCCATCCGCGCCGGCGCGAGGAGATGCGTGCGTTCCCCCGGCGGATGTTCGGTGCCGGTCGGGTGCGCGTGCACGAGGCCCTGCGCATCGGCGAGCCCGCCACGCGCACCAGTGCGATCACGAGCGCCCAGCTCAAGGGGGGATCGACCGGCCAGTTCTGGGTCGTCACGGTCGCGCACGAGATCATGCAGCGCGGCGAGCTCTGCATCGCCGAGGAGCAGGACGTCCTGCTCCGGGCCGCGGGCAGGACCGATCCGCCGGGTGCGGCGCGCACCGACCCGCCCGATGCGACGTGGGTCGAGTCACGGACACCGGATGAAGCGCTGCTGTTCCGATTCTCGGCGATCACGTTCAACGCGCACCGCATCCACTACGACCGCACCTACGTGGTCGACGTCGAGCACTACCCCGACCTCGTCGTCCATGGCCCGCTCACCGCGATCTGGCTCGCCACGCTCGTCGAGGATCGGGCCGCGCGGCCGATCCGCGCGCTGCGGTTCCGCGCCACCGCGCCGCTCTTCGTGCACGAGTCGATCTGGCTCGCGGGCGGTCCCAGCGACGACGGCGCAACCGTGACGGCGTTCCGCTCCGACCACGTCGCGGCGATGACGCTCGACGCCGAGCTCGCGTGACGACCGCGACGCGCGGGTCCTAGCCCGGGCTCGACGGTGCTGCGGTCGTCGGCGTCGTCGTCGGTGCAGGGACGGTCGTCGGCGTCGTCTCGACCGGCGGCGGGCTCGTCGCAGGCGGACTCGTCACTTGCGGTTGCGGCGGGCTGGTCGCGGGCGGCGACGTCTGCACCGTGCCGCCGCGGTTCGTGCCGCCGACGACCTGCGTGCTGCCCTCGGTCTGGATGGTGCCCTTCACCACGCCCGGCACCGCCTGCTTCGTCACCTTGCACTGCGCGTCGATGAGCGGGAACACCGTCTTGGCGAGACGATCCGCACCCTGGGGGGTGAAGTGCACGCCGTCACCGGCGCGCACCACGACGGCCTGCCCGTTCGGGTCGTCGAGCGGTGGGAGCGAGCCCTGGTACTTGCCGTCGGCATCGGAGAAGAGCGTGTAGGTGTCGACGAACGCCGCGTTCTGATGACGGGCCATGACGTCGCGCATGAGGTCGTCGAGCTGCTTGATCTGCGCGTTGCGATCGTCCGCGAACGGCGGCGACGCGACCCAGATCACCGTGCGGGTGTCGCTGCCGAGCGCGACGAGCATCTCCTCGATCAGCGCGGTGTACTGCGCCTTCCACGCCGGTTCCCCCGTGTCGTCCAGCGCCGTGTTCATGGGGACGGCGAAGTCGTTGGCGCCGATGATGAACACCGCGATCTCGGGGTTGAGGCGTGCCATCTCCTGCGCGGCGTGTTGGGGCCAGTCGAACCCCGTCCGGTTGGAGAGGCCGGCGCCGACACGGGAGTCGAACTGCGGCTGCACCACGCCCGTCGCGCCGGCGATGGTGCCGAGG
>DASUMF010000076.1:0-3895 GCA_036277835.1 Acidimicrobiia bacterium | reverse complement strand
TCACGGTGGTGCGCCACCCCCAGAACCTCGGCTACGGCGGCAACCAGAAGTGGGGCTACCAGTACGCGATGGACCACGGCTGGGACATCGTCGTGCTGCTCCACGGCGACGGCCAGTACGCCCCCGAGATGCTCGCCGAGATGGTCGCACCCATCGAGGAGGGCCGCGCCGAGGCCGTGTTCGGGTCGCGCATCATGGAACCGGGCGAGGCGCGCAAGGGCGGCATGCCCGCCTACAAGTACCTCGGCAACCGCGTGCTCACGACGATGCAGAACAAGGTGGCCGGCACGCAGCTCACCGAGTGGCACTCGGGCTATCGCGCCTACTCGGTCGACGCGTTGCGATCACTGCCGCTCGCGCCCAACGACGACGGCTTCAACTTCGACACGCAGATCATCCTCCAGTTGCACGAAGCGGGTCATCGCATCGCGGAGATCCCCATCCCGACGTACTACGGCGACGAGATCTGCTACGTCGACGGCATCAAGTACGCGAAAGACGTCACGCGCGACGTCGTGCGGTACCGCGCGCACAAGATGGGCTTCGGCACCGGTGAGATGGCGTTCTCCGACGACGGCTACGAGCTGAAGGAGAGCGACGACAGCTCGCACGGTCGCATCGAGCAGTGGCTGCGCGACCGGCCTCCGTCGCGCATCCTCGATCTCGGTTGCGCCGACGGCTCGTTCGGCGCGCGTCTCGTCGCCGCCGGCCACGAGGTGATCGGTGTCGACATCGAGGAGCACAAGGGCGTACGCGACCGCCTCACCGACTTCGTCGAAGCCGACCTCGACCACGGGATCCCCGCCGAGGTGGGTGCCGACTTCGATCTCGTGCTCGCCGCCGACGTGCTCGAGCACGTCGCGTCGCCCGAGCGGCTGCTGCACGACGTCCGTGCGAGAGTGCGGCCCGGCGGCACCGTGATCGCGAGCGTGCCGAACTTCGGTCACTGGTACCCGCGTCTGCGGGTGGCGGCCGGGCGTTTCGACTACGACAAGCGCGGCATCCTCGATCGCGGCCACGTTCGCTTCTTCACCCGACGCAGCCTCGACGGCGTGATCGAGCGCGCGGGCTGGCGCGTGCTGCGCACGGAGTCGATCGGGCTCCCGTTCGACATCGTCGACCGCGGCGGCCACGGCGACGCGCCACGCGCCCGGTCGCTGCTCGCGCAGGTCGACCGGGCGGCGATCGCGCTCCGCCCGCCCCTGTTCGCATACCAGTTCCTCGTCGAGCTCGGGTAGGGCCGCGCCACGCCCGGCCCGTGCAGGCCGGCCCCGGCCACCCACTGGTAGCTTGCTCGGCTGATGGGCACTGCAGCGCACGGGGGGCAGGCTCGCATCGGTGTGCTCGTGGTCGCCCGCAATGCCGCGTCCACGCTGGCACCCGTGCTCGACCGCATCCCGGCCGACTTCCGCCCGCGGATCGACCGGGTGCTCGTCGGCGACGACGCCAGCCAGGACTCCACCTACCTCGTGGGCCTCGGCTACCAGGAGGTCACCCCCGACCTCCGCATCGAGATCGTGCGCCACCCACGCGACCTCGGCTACGGCGGGAACCAGAAGTGGGGCTACCGCTACGCCCTGGAGCACGGGTGGGACATCGTCGTGCTGCTCCACGGCGACGGCCAGTACGCGCCGGAGCTGTTGCCGGAGATGGTGGCGCCGCTCGAGCACGACCAGGCCGACGCGGTCGTCGGCTCGCGCATGATCGTGCCCGGCGAGGCGCGCAAGGGCGGCATGCCGCTCTACAAGTACCTCGGCAACCGCGTGCTCACGCGCGTCGAGAACCAGATCGCCGGCCTGGAGCTCTCCGAGTGGCACTCCGGATACCGCGCGTACAGCGTGGCCGCGCTGCAGGAGCTCCCGTTCGAGCACAATTCCGACGGCTTCGACTTCGACACCGAGGTGCTCGTCCAGCTCAAGGAAGCGGGCAAGCGGATCACCGAGGTCGCGATCCCCACCTACGACGGTCAGGAGATCAGCCGTCTGCGCGGGCTGCGCTACGCGAAGGACGTCGTCGTCGACGTCAGCCGCTACCGCGCCCACAAGATGGGGTTCGGCACCGGCGAGCTCGCGTTCGCGACCACGGCGCGCGGCGTCGTCGACGACGGCGCGCTCGACGACGCGCACCGGCGGATCCTGCGCTGGTTGGCTCGCCGTCGACCGTCGCGCGTCCTCGACCTCGCCTGCGGCGACGGCGCGCTCTCGGAGCGCCTCCGGATGCTCGGCCACGACGTCACCGGTGTCGACGCGCACAAGCACGACGGCGTGGCCGACCGCGTCGACCGGTTCGTGGAAGCCGACCTCGCGGGCGGGATCCCGAGCGAAGTGGGCGACGGCTACGACATCGTGATCGCGCCCGACGTGCTCGAGCGCGTGCGCGAGCCCGACCAATTGCTCGAGCAGTGCCGCGACGTGCTGGCACCTGGTGGGCGCGTGGTCGTGACCGTCCCGAACTTCGGCCACTGGTACCCGCGCCTGCGGGTGGTCGGCGGCTTCTTCGACTACGACAGTCGCGGCATCCTCGACGCCGGCCACCTTCGCTTCTTCACGCGAGCGAGCTTCGAGCGGCTCGTGCGATCGTCGTCGCTGCGCGTCTGCCGCCGCGACGCGGTGGGCACGCCGCGCCAGGTGCTGCGCCGCGGTACCGGCGGCCCCGACGCGAACGGCACCCTGGCGCGCGCGCTCACCTGGCTCGACGACGTGCTCGTGGCCGTGCGCCCGACGCTGTTCGGCTATCAGTTCCTCTACGAGCTGGAGCGCGACCCTGAATTCGTCCTCTAGCCAGGCGGTCCGAGTCTTCACCCTCGGCTTCCTGCTGTTCTTCGGATTGGGCGCGACCTGGGCACTTGGGAGCCCGGTGCTCAGCAATTCCGACGAGCCCGCCCACTCGGTGAAGGCCGCGGCCCTCATGGAGGGTGAGCTGTCCCCGCCGAAGACACCTCTGCCCGACGACGGGCCGGGCGCCTTGCTTCGCGGCGGCTTCACGACCGTGGTGCACGTCCCCGAGGCGTACACCCGGCAGACGAGCGAGCTTCCGCTCTGCTACATCTACGACGCGACGAAGTCGGCGGCATGCGCACCGCGGTTCGTCGCCGACGACCGGCCCGAGTTGTGGACGACGGTGGTCGGCCGGTACCCGCCCACGTACTACGCCGCGGTCGGCTGGGTCACCACGTTCGACACCGGCGCGATCGGCTTCTACGCGATGCGCCTGCTCAGTGCGGCGCTGTGCGCGGCGCTCCTCGCGGGCTCGCTCGCTGCTGCCGCCACGACGCGCCGCACCCGCTTCATGGCCGTCGGCGTGCTCCTCGCGTGCACCCCGATGGTGTACGTCCTCGCTGGGTCGATCAACCCGAACGCGCTCGAGGCCGCGGCAGGGATCTGCGCCTGGGCCACGCTCGCCGCCGCACTCGTACACCCGGCCGACCGGTTGCTGCCCAAGCCGTTGCTGCTCGGCGTCGGCGCGAGCTGCGTGTTGCTCGCGTTGACGCGACCGCTCTCGACGCTCTGGCTGGCGGTGATCGCGGTCGGCGTGCTGGCCGCGCTCGGACGCTGGCGCGACATCGTCGAACGCCTCCGCGAGCCCGCGGTGCGCGTGGTCGTCGCGCTGGTGGGGGTCGCAGCCGTGGCCGGCGTCGTGTGGACCGTGCTCGCCAACAGCCTCGGCAACCAGAGCGGCTACGAGCCCCGCGGGCTCGACCTGCTCCACGTGGTCAAGCACTCGCTCGCCCTCACGCCGTCGTACCTCCGCCAGATGGTCGCGGCGTTCGGCTGGCAACGGGTGCAGGGCCCATGGCCGCTCTCGTGGGCCTGGGGCTTCCTCATCCTCGTCGTGGTCGGTGCCGCGTTGCGCTGGGGGGCACGCCGATTGGCGTTCACCGCGGTCGGCTTGCTCG
>DASUMF010000075.1:0-2185 GCA_036277835.1 Acidimicrobiia bacterium | reverse complement strand
ACCGGGGAGTAGCGCAGTCGGTAGCGCACCTGCTTTGGGGGCAGGAGGTCGGGGGTTCGAGTCCCCCCTCCCCGACGCCGGCTCGTCCGGCCACGCGGGTGTAGCTCAATGGCAGAGCCTCAGACTTCCAATCTGATGACGGGAGTTCGATTCTCCTCACCCGCTCCATGAAGTGGGGCGTCGTCTTCGCGAGCACGTCGTTCCCGGAGCCCGACCGCGCGGTCGCGATGGCGCGCGCGGCGGAGGCCGCGGGGTTCGAGTCGCTCTGGTGCCCCGAGCACGTGGTGGTCGCGGTCGGCGAGGGTGTGACCCCGTACGGCGGCTCGCTCGACGGCAAGATGGATCGCCTCTGGAAGCGCGGCGGCATCCCCGACCCGCTCGTCTGGCTCGCGTTCGTCGCCGCCCGCACGGAGTCGATCACGCTCGGCACCAACGTGATGATCCTGCCGGAGCATCAGCCCGCGGTGCTGGCCAAGAGCGCGGCCACGCTCGACGCGCTCTCGGGTGGCCGTGTGCATCTCGGCATCGGCGTGGGCGAGCTCCCGGAGGAGTACGAGGCCGTCGGCATGGACTTCACCAACCGCGGCCGCCGCATGGACGAGTACATCGACGCGATGCGCGCGCTGTGGGCCGACGAGGTCGCGACCTTCGAGGGTGAGTACGTGCAGTTCCACGAGGTGCGCTGCGACCCGAGCCCGGTGCGCGGCACGATCCCGTTACACATCGGCGGCGCGTCGCCGGCCGCGGTACGGCGAGCCGCGACGCGCGGCGACGGCTACTTCCCGTGGGTCGGACCCGGGCTCGACCTGCACGAGACCCTCACGCGGGTGATCGCCGGCGTACGCGACCAGGCCGAGGCGGTGGGACGCGACCCGTCGGCGATCGAGATCACGGTCGGTGGCGCTCGCACCGTCGCCGATGCCGAGCAGTTCGCCGCGCTGGGCGTCGACCGGCTGGTCATCGCGCTGCGCGGGAAGGAGATCCCCGAGTTCGAGGATGAGATCGCGGCCTTCGGTACCGACGTGATCGCCGCGACTGCTCAGCTCTGAGTGACAAGATCCCTCCCATGAGCGTGCTGGAGGGTCAGGTCGCAGTGGTCACCGGTGCGGGACAGGGCATCGGGCGCGGGGTCGCGCTTGCACTCGCCGGCGAAGGCGCGCGCGTCGCAGTGCTCGGTCGCACGCTCGCCAAGTGCGACGCGGTGGTGGCCGAGATCGAGGCGCGTGGCGGCGACGCCGTTGCCTTGCAGTGCGACGTCGAGCACCGCGACCAGGTCGCCGCGAGCGTCGAGCAGACCGTCGCCCGCTGGGAGCGCATCGACATCCTCGTGAACAGCGCTCACAGCAAGGTGTACCGCTCGGTGCGGTCGGTGACCGAGGACGAGATGGACATGATGTGGCAGTCGGGGCCGATGGCCACGCTGCGGTTCATGCAGGAGTGCCTGCCGCACCTGCGCGCAGCACCGGGTGCGTCGTGAACATGGGATCGGGCTCGTCGATCCTGCCGCAGGGCGCGATGAGCGGGTACGCGATGACCAAGGAGGCGGTGCGCGTGCTCACGCGCACGGCCGCCCTCGAGTGGGGCAAGTTCGGCATCCGTGTGAACGCGATCTGCCCGCTCGCCGACACACCCGGCTTCGGGGAGTTCAGCGAGTCCGCACCGGGAGCGGTCGAGGAGCAGGTCATCCCGATGATCCCACTCGGGCGAATGGGCGACGCGGAGCTCGACGTCGGGCGCGCGGTCGTGTACCTCGCGAGCGCCGATGCGCGCTACATCACGGGCACCACGCTCATGGTCGACGGCGGCTACAACTACCTGCGTTGACACCTGCGCGGTTCGGTCGCGTCGCGGTCACCGATATCGTGTCGGCCGCGAAGGGCCGTAGCTCAGTGGTCAGAGCAGGGGACTCATAATCCCTCGGTCGAAGGTTCGATCCCTTCCGGCCCTACTGATCATCTCCGCGTCTCCGTCTCACGGGCACCCGACGCCGGGGACGTCGACGCGCCGGATGTCGAGATGACCGACACCGCGGCCGGCGAAGTAGTCGTCCTGGCTGGTCTCGGACGTGCAGAGCAGCAGGGTGCGACCGTCGTCGCCGCCGAGCGAGCACGACAGGGCCCATCGTCCGGGGAAGCTGAACCGCTCGAGCACCTCCCCGCCCTCGCGGACGTGGAAGAACTCGCCC
>DASUMF010000074.1:0-2027 GCA_036277835.1 Acidimicrobiia bacterium | reverse complement strand
GTCCGGACGTCGATCGAGCTCTTGAGCGACGCGCGGGCCGCGTCGTTCCTCGCCGTGCTCAAACGCTTCGGTCCGGGCAACCCGGGGCCGCTGTCGTTCCCGATCCCGGGATGGACGCTCGCGCTCGACATCCCGTGCACCGTGCCGGGCCTCGCCGAGCTGCTCGATCGGCTCGACGAGCTGGTGGCGGACGCCGGCGGGCGCGTGTACCTCGCCAAGGACTCACGCCTGCGCCCGGAGCTGTTGCCGACGATGTACCCGGAGCTCGACCGCTTCGCGGAGCTGCGCACGCGTGTCGACCCGGCCGGCGTGCTCCAGTCCGACCTGCAGCGCCGCCTCGGCCTGCCCTGACCCATCCATTCGATCGTTTCGGCGTACCGCAGCGACCCATACGGTCGCTCCGGTACGCCAAAACGGGAAGACCGTGGAGAGGAACCACATGAAGGACGCGTTGGGATCGGTGCAGTCGGTGCTCGTGCTCGGCGCGAACTCCGACATCGCGCAGGCGACGGTGCGCAAGCTCGTCGGCCGCCGCGCCCGCACCGTCGTGCTCGCGGTCCGGGAGCCCGCATCGGTGGAGGCGTTCGCCGACGAGCTCCGCGGGCTCGGCGCCACCGCCGTCTCGACGATCGCGTTCGACGCGCACGACACCGACCACCACGCTGCCTTCGTCGACGACGCGTTCGCGCTCGCGGGCGACGTCGACCTCGCGATCCTCACCTTCGGTGTGCTCGGCGACCAGGAGGAAGCCGAGCGCGACGCGGCGGCAGCCATCGAGATCGCGCAGGTGAACTACCTCGGCTCGGTGTCGACCGCGGTCCCGATCTCGCAGCGCATGCAGCAGCAGGGCCACGGCACGATCGTTGCGCTCTCGTCGGTGGCCGGTGAGCGCGCCCGCCGGTCGAACTTCGTGTACGGCTCGTCGAAGGCGGGCATGGACGCGTTCTTCCAGGGGCTGGGCGACGCCCTCGTGGGCACCGGCGTGCACGTGATGATCGTGCGCCCCGGGTTCGTGCACACCAAGATGACGGCCGGCATGGACCCCGCGCCGCTCTCGACCACCGCGGAGGCCGTCGCCGACGCGATCGTGCGAGGCCTCGAACGGGGCACCGAGGCGGTGTGGGTGCCGTCGACCCTGCGCTATGTGATGTCGCTGCTGCGCCACGTCCCGCGGCCGATCTTCCGGAAGCTGCCGATCTGACCGGCACGATCTGACGGGCACGATCTGACCGCGCGAGAGCGTGTGCTGGACTGCGGGCAGTGAAATCGACCGAGCGCCCGTTCGACCACACTCCCGTGCACACCGTCGACCTCCCCGCCACGCCGCAGCGTGAGCGCACGATCCACGCCGACGCGTGGATCGAGGCGCCGGACGCCCTCCGAGAGCTCGGCGCCGACATCGGGCAACCGGACGCGGGCTACCTGCGCCGGATCCACGGATGGTTGCTCTGGCGAGCCGGACCGCCCACGCACGGCGACGCCCGCTACCTCGCGGTCGCGGCCGACGACCTGACCGACACCTTCACCTTCCGCTTGTTCGCCGACGGCAGCGGCGAGGGCCGCGGCCCCGACGGTGTCGTGCACCGCCGCTTCCGCACGTGGAAGGAAGCGCTGCGCGATGCAAGGTCGACGTCGTGAGCGGCGAGGTCGTCACCGTGTTCCGGTCGCGCCTGCGCCCCGACGCGGGTGACGACTACGACCGCACCGCGGCCGAGATGGAGCAGCGAGCCCGAGCCATGTCCGGCTTCGTCGACTTCAAGACCTTCGTCGCAGCCGACGGTGAGCGCCTGTCATTCGTCGTCTTCGCGTCGCGCGCCGAGCACGACGCATGGCGCGACGACGCCGACCATCGCGTCGCCCAACGCCGAGGACGCGACGAGTGGTACTCGTGGTACGCGATCCAGGTGTGCGACGTCGTGGCCGAGCGGACGTTCACCCGATGAACACAGCCGGGGTTCGACATGTCGCCGCGTTCGACTTCGACGGCACGTTGTCGAGCCGCGACAATTTCGCGCCCTTCCTTCGTC
>DASUMF010000073.1:0-2725 GCA_036277835.1 Acidimicrobiia bacterium | reverse complement strand
CTGAACGTCGGCACCGATCCGTTGGCCGCGTCGAAGACCTCTCGCCTGCTCGAGAAAGCTGCACCCGCGTTCGACCTGCCGCTGCTCGACGGCGGCAGCGTGTCGTCCGACGATCTCGCCGGCAAGACGGTGATCGTGAACTTCTGGAACGAGTGGTGCGAGCCGTGTCTCGCCGAGCTGCCGGCGCTCAAGGACTTCTGGACGGCCCACCAGGGCGACAGCGACCTGGCGATGGTCGGGATCGCCCACGCCTCCTACCTCAGCGACAAGAAGCTCGCGCAGTACGCGCAGGAGGAAGGCCTCGACTGGACGATCGCGCTCGACCCGAAGTCGAAGGCCGCGCTCGAGTTCGGGATCCGCGGTCAGCCCGAGACGTTCGTCATCTCACCGTCCGGCGAGGTGGTCGGCTACCAGCTCAGTCAGATGAGCCGCGCGGACCTCGAGGCGATGCTCGCGGCGTCGCGAGGCATGCAGTGACCAAGCGCCTCTGGCCGTGGCTCGCGCTCGGCGTGCTCGTCGTGGGTGTCCTCGCGGTGGTGCTCTGGCCGGGTGCGGACACGACGCCGGCCGAGCGCGCGCAGTCGATCGCTGCCGGGCTCAAGTGCCAGGAGTGCCAGGGACTGTCGGTCGCCGACAGCAACGCCGAGACATCGGCCGCGATCCGCGCCGACATCAGGCGACGGATCGCAGCGGGGGAGAGCGACGGCGAGATCCGTCAGTACTTCGTCGACAAGTACGGCGAGACGATTCTCCTCGAGCCGCAGAGCTCGGGTATCAGCCTCATCGTCTGGATCCTTCCCGTCGTGGCGATCGCGGCCGGCGCCGCGGGGATCGTGTTCGCGCTGGCGCGCAATCGACGCGAGCCGCGTCTCCACGCGACCGACGCCGACGAAGCGCTCGTCGGGCGGGAACGGGAGCGAGAGGCGCACGAATGAGCGCGCAGGAGGACCAACAGGAGCAGGAGGAGCTCGAGAGCGAGCGCGACTTCCTCATGCAGTCGCTCGACGACCTCGAGCTCGAGCACGAGAGCGGCGGCATCGACGACGAGTCGTACGAAGCACTCCGCGACGACTACACCGCCCGTGCGGCCGCGACGATCCGCGCCCTGCGCGACGGTGTCGACGCACGGCCAGCGAAGGCGCCGGCGCCACCTGCGAAGCGGCGCATCGCGGTCATCGCCCTCGTGGTCGTGTTCGCGATCGGTGCGGGCGTGGCGCTCGCGGCCGCCGTCGGAGTTCGACTGCCAGGCGAGACGTCGTCGGGCAACACGTCGTCGGACGCCGCCACGATCGGGCGGCAGATCACGTCACTGCAGAAGCAGGTGAACGCGAGTCCCGACGACTACGACCTGCGCCTCGAGCTGGCCGACGCGTACGCGCGCAACAACGACCTCCCCACCGCGATCGAGCAGTGGGACGCCGCGATCACCATCGATCCGAACCGCCCCGAAGGGCACGCGCAGGTCGGACGTGCCTTGTACCTGGTGTCGCAGCAGGTGAAGGACAAGAGCACGCAGGCCCAGCTGGTGGCGCAGGCGCGGGCCGCGTTCGACAAGGCCATCGAAGTCGGACCCGACTACCACGACTCGTACTTCTTCCGCGGCGTGTTGCTGGCCGCGATCGGCGAGCTCGCCGCGTCGCAAGCCGACCTGCAGACCTACCTCGCGTCCACGCCGAGCGGCACGTGGAGCGAGTCCGCCCGCTCCGCGCTCGCCGAGGTCACGAACGAGCTCGCGAACCCGTCGACTACCGTGCCGACGACCCCCTGACGAGGAGAACCTCCCATGCCCGAGGCCCCCGACTTCGAGATCGACGTCGCGAAGAAGTACCGCGCCACCGTCACCACCAACCGCGGCACGATGGTGATGGAGCTCGATCCGGCGCTGGCGCCCAGCACGGTCAACAACTTCGTCGTGCTGGCCCGCCAAGGCTTCTACGACGGGCTCACGTTCCACCGCGTCGTGCCCGACTTCGTGATCCAGGGCGGGTGCCCGCAGGGCACGGGGACCGGCGGACCCGGCTACAAGTTCCGTGACGAGCCCGTGCAGGGCGAGTACACGCTCGGCGCGGTCGCGATGGCCAACTCCGGACCGAACAGCAACGGTTCGCAGTTCTTCGTGTGCATCGACGACTGCACCCGCAAGCTCGCCAAGTCGTACAACCTGTTCGGGTACGTCACCGATGGGATGGACGTCGCGCTCGCGACGCAGGTCGGCGACGTGATGGACTCCGTCGTGATCGAGGAGCACGAGTAGCCACCACCATGGCCGACTCCGGCGTGTTCGGACCCGACAGTGTGGCGTGGCGACTCCACGCCGACCCGGTGATGCTCGTCGGTGGCCTGCGGGCACTGCTCGTGCAGGCGCTCGAGCCTCGGGCGATGGCGGCGGTCGATCAGCACAGCCTGTTCCGCGAAGACCCGTGGGGCCGCCTCGCGCGCACCACGAGCTTCGTGATGCACACCACGTACGGCGACACTGCCGCCGCGGAGGCTGCGGCCGCGCGCGTCCGAGCGGTGCACACCCGCGTGCACGGCATCGATCCCGTCACCGGTCGGTCCTATCGGGGCAACGAGCCGGAGCTGTTGCTGTGGATCCACGCGGTCGAGGTCGACTCGTTCCTCCTCGCGTACCGCACCTATGCCGGTCACCTCTCTCGTGCCGACGGCGACCGCTACGTCGCCGAGATGGGTCGCGTCGCGGAGATGGTGGAGCTGCCGGCGCGGA
>DASUMF010000072.1:0-3556 GCA_036277835.1 Acidimicrobiia bacterium | reverse complement strand
CGACGCACGAGCTTGTCGTGCACGCCGCGCGCGACGTCGGCCATCGTGAAGGCGTCGGCTTCCTGCGCGAGGACCGCGTGGAACACGACTTGGTAGAGCAGGTCGCCCAGCTCGTCGGCCAGTGCCGCGTACACCTCGTCGGCCACGGGCTCACCACCTTGCGGCGCGTCGATGGGCAGCGACTCGACCGCCTCCACCACCTCGTACGACTCCTCGAGGAGGTACCGCGTGAGCGAGTGGTGCGTCTGCTCGGCGTCCCACGGGCAGCCACCCGGGTCGCGCAGCCGCTTCGCGAGTTGGAACAGGCGGACCATCTCGTGCGCAGCGCCGGTGGCCCCGGCGTCGACGAAGAGCGAGGTGAGGTGATCGGGCACGATGTCGTGGTCGAGCTCGGCGAGCGCGACCACACCGACGTGCTCGTCGGGCAGACCGAGGCGTTGCAGCACCGTGACCTCGGTGTCGGGTGCGAGGTGCTCGAGCAGGGCCAGCTTCACGTCGGACACGACGAGCGCGTGGTCACACTGCGCGATGAGCAGCGACCCGGCGAGCTCGGCGTCGTCGATGGCGCGTGCGTCGACGACGCGCGCATCGTCGGCCATCGGATCGACACCGAGGCGCGCCCACGCGAGGTCGGCGAACGAGAGCCCCGGCACCACGTCGAACTTCACCGGCCCGTGTGCGACACGCTCGCGCAGCAGCTCCACCGTGCGCTCGGCCACGGCCGGGCTGCCCGGCACCGCGTAGACGACGTGCGCGGTGGCCGCCGCGCTCAACACGACGTCGACCATCCTGGCGTAGGCCGTGTCGAGGTCGGGTGACGTGTCGTACACGTCGTCGAACGACGCGAATCGCATCCCTTCGGCCTCGAGCTCCACCACGGCCGGATGACGGCGGGTGCGCACGAAGCGACGGCCGGCGGTGTCGAGGGCGGAGCGGGCCGCCGGGAGCAGGTGATCGGCGCCTGCCGGCCCGAGCCCCACGACGGTGACGCGTCCCGCCATCGGGAGCTACCCGCCCGACGCCGACGACGCCGACCCGGAGGATGCGGCCGCGCAGCCGTTCGGCGGACACACCTCTCCGCGCGCCGGGTTCCAGAACCCGTACCGCGGATCGACGTGGATGTCGGCGCGACGCGCCGCGCGCGTGAGCAGGGTGTTGGCCTGGTCCTCGCCCACGTTGTCGATCATGGCGTTCTGCATCACGTTCAGCCTCACGAGGAAGTCGCGCAACGACGACCCGTACGGGCTCAGCACCTTGCGGTTCTCCGACGCGAACGACTGCAGCTGGGCGTCGGTGATCGTGACGCCCGCACGGTCGAGCTCGTCCTGCAGCAGCAGCGCGGTCACGTAGAGGCTGGCCAGGCGAGCCGCGGATGCCGACGGCACCGACGCATCGGTGACGGTGACGGGCGCACCGCCCTGCTCCTGCTGGTCGCGCAGCGCGGGAGCGAGATCGCCGAGCTGGGCGTCGAACGTCTTCTGCGACACCTCGCGGGTGTTCACGCGCACTGCGGTGGGGCTCACGTTGTCGCCACCGACGATCGCGACCACGATGGCGGCGAGCGCAACCGCGACCGCGAGACCGAGCGCGATGACCGGTCCCAACGAGGGACGGTGCGCGGTGTCGTTCGCGTCCGCGTCGGCCGCGTCGGCGGCGTCGGTCGTGTCGTCGAGCTCGGCGTCGGGTGCCGGGGCGTCGTCGATCACGGTGGTGTCGTCGGTCATGGCGTTGCGGAGGCTAGCGCGGAGCCCTCGGCAGCCTCGGCCGGCTCGGGCGGCACGAGCTCGTCGAGCAGCTCGACCAGCGCTGCCGCGACCTCGGCGGGGCGCGCCGCGATCGGCACTGCGACCTCGCCGTCGTCCTTCGCGACCGACTTCGGCGCCAGTCGCCGCAGGCGCACCTTCTGCGACTCCCGCAGTGCCAACCCGCTGATGCGCGCGGTGCCCCGCTGCACCGTGATCGACCGGATCCCGAGCCGGAGCGCGACCACGCGCAGGCGCGCGACGTCGAGCAGCGCGGCCGCCGACGGTGGCGGCGGGCCGTAGCGGTCCTCCCACTCCTCTCGGATGTCGTCGACGTCCTGATCGGTGGCAACCGCGGCCAGGCGACGGTAGGCCTCCATGCGAACGTCGTCGCGCTGCACGTAGCTGCGCGGCAGGTTGGCGTCGACCGGCACGTCGATGGTGATGTCGACCGGCTCCACCACCGGCTCGCCCTTGAGCTCGCCGACCGCCTCGGTGACCATCTGGCAGTACAGATCGAAGCCGACTGCCGCGATGTGGCCCGACTGCGCGGCGCCGAGCAGGTTGCCCGCACCGCGGATCTCGAGGTCGCGCATCGCGATCTTGAACCCGGAGCCGAGGTCGGTGAACTCGCCGATCGTCTTCAGGCGCTCGTACGCCTCCTCGCTGAGCACCCGGTCGGGCGGATGCAGGAGGTACGCATACGCGCGTTGCCCACGCCGGCCCACCCGGCCGCGGAGCTGGTAGAGCTGGGCGAGCCCGAGCAGGTCGGAGCGATCCACGACCAGGGTGTTGACGGTGGGCATGTCGATGCCGCTCTCGACGATCGTCGTGCACACGAGCACGTCGGCCTCGCGGTCCCAGAAGTCCTGCACCACGCGCTCGAGGCGCGACTCGTCCATCTGACCGTGCGCGACCGCGACGCGCGCTTCGGGTACGAGCGCACGGATGTTCTCGGCGACGAGCTCGATGTCGCGCACGCGGTTGTGCACGTAGAACACCTGACCCTCGCGCAGCAGCTCGCGCCGGATCGCTTCTGCCGCGGCGCGGTCGTCGTACTCGCCCACGTACGTGAGGATGGGCTGACGGTCCTCGGGCGGTGTGTTCACGAGCGACAGGTCGCGGATGCCGGTGAGCGACAGTTCGAGCGTGCGCGGGATCGGCGTCGCGGTGAGCGTGAGCACGTCGACGTTGGTGCGGATCTGCTTGATGCGCTCCTTGTGCTGCACACCGAAGCGCTGCTCCTCGTCGACGACGAGCAGCCCGAGGCGCGGCACCCGGATGTCGTCGGAGAGCAGGCGGTGCGTGCCGATCACGATGTCGACCGCGCCGGCCTCGAGGTCGCGCACCACCGCCGACTGCTCCTTCGCGGACAGGAAGCGGGAGAGCACCTCGACCCGCACGGGGTAGTTCGCGAAGCGCTCGCGGAACGTCTGGCCGTGCTGCCCGGCGAGCAGGGTCGTGGGCACGAGCACGATCACCTGCTTGCCGTCCTGCACCGCCTTGAAGGCGGCGCGCACCGCGACCTCGGTCTTGCCGTAGCCCACGTCGCCGCAGATGAGGCGATCCATCGGGATCTCGCGCTCCATGTCGGCCTTGGTGTCGATGATCGCCTGCAGCTGATCGGGCGTCTCCTCGAACGGGAACGCCTCCTCCACCTCGTGCTGCCACGGCGTGTCCGGCGCGAATGCGTGGCCCGGCGTCGCGAGCCGTTGGCGGTAGAGCACGACGAGCTCTTCGGCGATCTCGCGCACCGCGCTGCGCACCTTGGCCCGCTGGCGCTCGAAGTCGGCGCCGCCCATGCGGTTCAGCGA
>DASUMF010000071.1:0-2512 GCA_036277835.1 Acidimicrobiia bacterium | reverse complement strand
TACGCGCCGTCGCCCACCTCCACCGGCGCGACGAACACCGTGTTCGAGCCCGACCGCACGTCGCGCCCGATCTTGGTGCGGTGCTTCGCCCGGCCGTCGTAGTTGGCGGTGATGTTCCCGGCGCCGACGTTGGCGCGCTCGCCCACCTCGGCGTCGCCCACGTAGGCGAGGTGCGGCACCTTGGCGCCCTCGCCGATCTCGCTGTTCTTGATCTCGACGAACGTGCCGACGTGCGCGCCGGCCGCGATGTGCGTGCCCGGCCGCAGCGAGGCGAACGGGCCGACGGTGGCACCGGCGTCGATCATCGACTCGCGCGCGACGGTCTGGCGCACCACCGCGTCGCGACCGACGACCGTGTCGACGAGGTCGCAGTCGGGGCCGACGGTCGCGCCGCTGCGCACCACGGTCGCGCCGCCGAGCATCGTGTTGGGCAGGATGCGCACGTCGGGCTCGAGCTGCACCCCGGCGTCGACGTAGGTGGTCGCGGGATCGACCATGGTGACGCCCTCACGCATCCAGGCGACGTTGATGCGCTGGCGCAGCTCGCCCTCGACGTCGGCGAGCTGCGCGCGGTCGTTGATCGAGAGCACCTCCGTGACGTCGTCGGCCTCGATGCCGGTCACGAGGTGCCCGGCGTCGCGCAGCACGCCCACGACGTCGGTGAGGTAGTACTGGCCCTGGGCGTTCTCGGGGCTGAGCCGCCGCAACGCGGGCGCGAGGTAGGCGCGCCGGAAGCAGTAGAACGACGGGTTCACCTCGTCGATCTCGAGCTCGTCGGGCCGCGCGTCGCGTTGCTCGACGATCCGCGCCACGTTGCCGCGCTCGTCGCGCACGACACGGCCGTACCCGGTGGGATCGTCGAGGCGGGCGGTGAGCAGGGTGGCCGCGGCGTCGCCGAGGCGGTGCTCGGTGGCGAGCATGGCGAGCGTCTCCGGACGGATGAGCGGGGCGTCGGCGAGCAGCACGAGGATGTCGTCGTCGGCGTCGATGTCGTCGGCGAACGCGGTGAGCGCGACGGCGGCGGCGTCGCCGGTGCCGCGCAGCACGGTCTGCTCGACGAATTCGACCGGCACCTCGCTGCTGACGAGCCGCTCCTGCACGGTCTTGGTGACGTCTTCGGCGCCGTGGCCGACGACCACCACGATGCGGTCGAGCGGCAGCGCGGCGAGTGCGTCGAGCACCCACAGGAGCATCGGACGCCCGCAGAGCTCGTGCAGCACCTTGGGCGTCGCGGAGCGCATCCGCGTGCCCTCACCGGCCGCGAGGACGACGGCGGACACGGGTCGACGGCGGGCGCCTGGCATCGCCACTCCTGTCTCTCGATCGCTCGATCGCTCGATCGCTCGGTCTCGGGTTCGATGTCTGCCGGGCGAGGCTGGTGCGCCGTGGGCTCGGGGGCGAGGTTTCGAACCTCGACTTGGGACTCCAAAGGACCCCGTGCTGCCGTTACACCACCCCCGACCGTCTGCGTGACGACGATACCCGTCGGACCTCGATGTGCCGTTCACACATCGACCGGCTACCTTGAGCGCCGCCATGGGTTCCCTGATCAAGAAGCGCCGCAAGCGCATGCGCAAGAAGAAGCACAAGAAGCTGTTGAAGCGCACGCGCTGGCAGCGCCGTCAGCAGGGTCGCTGACCGCTACCCCACGCCGAGGCGCACGCCCCGGCTCACGCTCGTGGTCCCGACCACCGGCACGCGCAGGCGACGCCCGACCTCTCCCACCAGCTGCGGGAGATCGCGGGCGTTGTTCACCGGCACCACGTAGGCCGAGCCGCTCCCCGCGAGGATCGCCGGGCGCTCGACCGTGGCTTCCAGCGCGGTGCGGAACTCGACGAGCCGCGGCTCGATGGCCTCCGCCGCCGGCTCGAGGTCGTTGAAGAGCTCGGGGAGGAACTCCGCGACCCGACGCGGCGCGCGCACGCCCCGCTCCGACACGGGGCCGCCCATGCGGTCCCACGCGCGGTACACGTCGGGGGTCGCGAGGCGAAACGGCGGGATCGCGACCAGGAACGCGAGGCCCGGCGGCAGGTCGATCGGCTCGAGCTCCGCACCGCGGCCGCGCATCCACGCCGCGCCACCGCGCACGCAGAACGACACGTCGGAGCCGATCTCCGCGGCGAGCGCCAGCACACCGGCGTCGTCGATGTCGACGTCGAGGAGGCGACGCACCGCGAGCAGCGCTGCCGCGGCATCGGCGGAACCGCCACCCAGGCCCGCGCCGGCGGGGATGCGCTTGCGCAGCACGATCCGCACGCCGTGACCGGATCGGCCGGCGCGCACGAGCAGCTTCTCCGCCGCGATGAACGCGAGGTTGGTGTGGTCGGTCGGTATGCCGGCCGACTCCGGGTCGTCGGGCCCGAGCTCGACCTGCACGCCGCCCGGTGCGGGCACCGCGTAGGCCTCGAGCACGTCGTGAGGCTGGCCGAGCGACACGACCAGCGCGTCGAGGTCGTGGAAGCCGTCGTCGCGCACCCCGGTGACACGCAGCGACAGGGTGAGCTTGGGATAG
>DASUMF010000070.1:0-6662 GCA_036277835.1 Acidimicrobiia bacterium | reverse complement strand
CGTGGGCGCGCAAGAGGAAAACCCTGTGGAAATCGCGTGGTGAATCGCGGGCCCGGTACGTTCGTGGAGATGGTGCACGTGTCGCCCGAACGGTTCGAGGAGCTCGTCGCCAACGCGCTCGACAGCATCCCCGCCGAGCTCGCCGCCGCGGTCGAGAACGTGGCGATCGAAGTTGCCGAGTGGCCGACGGAAGCGCAGCTCGACGGTCGCGGCGGGACGCTCCTCGGGCTCTACGAAGGCGTACCCCTCACCGAGCGCGGCCCGATGTCGTACGCCGGCGTGATGCCCGATCACATCACGGTGTTCCGCGGTCCGCTCTGCGCGATCGCGCGCACCGAGGACGAGCTGGCGCAGCAGGTGCGCGTGACGGTGCTCCACGAGGTGGGCCACTACTTCGGCATGGACGACGACCACCTGCGCGAGCTCGGTTGGGCCTGAGCGCCGCGCCCCTGGCGTGCGCGAACTGGTGCGCGGGCTGCCGTACGCTCTCGACATGGCGTACCCCAAGAACCTGATCCAGCAGGGCGAGACGGTCGCGCTCGACCTCCGCCCGCACTGGTGGTACTTCTCGCGCAACATCTTCACCGGCATCCCGCTGCTGATCGTCGTGCTCCTCATCTTCAACTGGGACGGCGACAACTTCGTCCGTGACAGCGCGGTGTGGATCGTGGTGGCGCTCCTCGTCGCGTGGGCCGTGTGGCTGGTGCTCAAGTACTTCCAGTGGACGATGACGTACTTCGTGGTCACCGACCGCCGCGTGATCTACCGCACCGGCGTGCTCTCGAAGAGGGGCGTCGAGATCCCGCTCGAGCGGGTGAACAACATCAACTTCCACCAGCGCGTCATCGACCGAATCATCGGTGCGGGCGACCTCGACATCGAGTCGGCCGGCCGCGACGGCCAGAGCCACTTCGACTTCGTTCGTCATCCCGACGGTGTGCAGCACGAGATCTACCGCCAGATGGAGAAGCGCAACATGCCGCAGAACTTCGCGGCACCGGCTGCGCCCGCGGCTGCAGCACCGGTCGCTCCGGCCGCGCCGCCGGCCCAGAACGTGCCCGAGCAGATCGAGCAGCTCGCGCAGCTCCGCGACCAGGGCCACATCACCGAGGCGGAGTTCGAGCAGAAGAAGTCGGAGCTGCTCGGTCGGATGTAGCGATCAGCCGTTCGAGATCGCGACCAGCGCGCCGTCGACGGCGCGCGCGACGAAGCTCGGTCCTTCCCGGCGTGTCGTCTCCCGGTAGCGCGTGGTCGCGTCGGCGAGCACCCGTTCGGCCCGCTCGCGTTCGCTCACGGCGACGACGCAGCCGCCGAATCCGGCTCCGGTGAGGCGAGCGCCGGACGCGCCGGCGGCCACGAACGCGTGGACGAGCGCGTCGAGCTCGGGCGTCGACACCTCGTATTCGTCGCGCAGGCTGGCGTGGCTCTCGAGCATGAGCCCACCCATCTGCGCGATGTCGCCGGCCTCGCAGGCGTCGGCCATCGCGTGGACGCGTGCGTTCTCGCTCACGACATGGCGGCCGCGCGGCTCGCCGAGGACCTGGTCGAGCGTCGCGTCGCGCAGCGAGGCGAGACCCAGCCGGGCTGCGATCGCCTCGCACTCGGCCCGCCGGTTCCCGTACTCGCTCCCGGCGAGCGTGCGCGACATCCCGCTGTGCGCCACGAGCACGGCCGCACCCGGCGGGAGCGCGACCGGCCGGTACGCCGGCGGCTCCGCGCCGAAGTCGATGAGGAGCGCGGCATCGCGCCGTCCGGCGAGCACCGCGAGCTGGTCCATGAGCCCGCCCGGCACGGCCGTCGCGCGCACCTCGGCCTCGAGTGCGGTTCGCGCGATCACCGGGACGTCGAGCGTCCGGTCCGCCGACGAGAGCACGAGCGTGAGTGCGACGGCGAGGGCCGAGCTCGAGGAGAGCCCGGCGCCGGGCGGGACCGTCGACGAGATCACGAGGTCGACGCCGTGATCCTCGAGAGCGTCCTCGTCGCGCAGCGCGGCGATCGCACCGGCCACGAAGCGCCCCCAGGCCGGTTCGACGAGCCGTGGGTCGACGTCGGACCGGAGCGACACCTCGACGACGCCGTCGTACTGGGCGGACCGTGCCCGAACGACTCCGTCGTCGTTCGACGTCGCGGCGATCTCACACCATCGGGCGATCGCCATCGGCAGGACGAGGCCGCGGTTGTAGTCGGTGTGGTCACCCATGAGGTTGACGCGCCCCGGGACGGACACCGTCCAGGGCGTCGAGCGGTCCGTCCCTGACATCGCCGGAGCGTACGGCCGGCTCGGGAGATGGCGTGGCTTCAACTCGGCCGTCAGATCGCCGATACTGGTCGGATGGGACGCATCCAGACCTCGTGGGAGATCGCCAAGCGATCGTGGGCGGTGCTGCGCAGCGACAAGTCGTTGGCGTGGTTCCCGGTGTTCTCGTTCCTCGGCTCACTCGCCGTGGTCGGCGCGATCGCCGGGCTCGTGGCGGCCACCGGCATCGACGACTCGTCGACGGGCAACTCGTTGCAGCCGATCGGCTACGTGTTCATCGTGGTGGGCTACCTCCTGCTCGCCTTCGTGCAGACGTACTTCCTCGCCGCGCTGGTGGCGGGCGCCGACGAGCGGCTGCGCGGCGGGCGCTCGACGGTGAGCGGTGCGCTCCAGGTTGCCAACTCGCGCCTGCACCGGCTGATGCCGTGGGCGGTCGTGTCCGCGACCGTGTCCATCATCATCAGCATGCTCGAGCGCTACGGCATCGTCGGGCGGATCATCGCGGGGCTGGTCGGCCTCGCGTGGAACCTCGTGACCTTCCTCACCGTGCCGATCCTCGTGATCGAGGACATCGGCATCGGCCCCGCGTTCACGCGCTCGAAGGACCTGTTCAAGAAGACGTGGGGTGAGAACGTCGTCGGGCAGGCCGGGCTCGGTGTGCTCTCGTTCCTCGTGGTCATCCCTGCGCTGCTGCTGATCTTCGTGGGCGCCGCGCTCGGCACCGTCGGGTTCGTGGTGTTCGGCGCGGTCGGTCTGGCGTGGATCGTCGTCAGCGCGACGGTGATGGCCGCGCTGAACGGCATCTACCGCACTGCGCTCTACCGCTTCGCGACGTCGGGCGAGGTGCCGCCCGACTTCACCGGCACCGACTTCCAAGGCGCGTTCCGCCCGAAGGGCGAGCGCCGGTTCGGCCTCTAGTCTGGGGTCGATGGCCCCACTCCTCGACGTCGACACCTGGCCCAGCCTGCGCGACCCGGTGATGGTGATCAGCCTCGCCGGCTGGGTCGACGCCGGCGTCGCCGGCGCCGGCGCGATGGCGGTGTTGGGTGACCAGCTCGAGGCGCAACGCCCGTTCGGCACCATCGACCTCGCGGATCTGATGGATCTGCAGCAGACGCGCCCGATCGTGCAGCTCGCCGACGGTGTGACGCGCACCATCGAGTGGCCGTCGATCGACTTCGTCGCCGGACGCGCCGGGCGCGACGTCGTGCTGTGCCGCGGACCGGAGCCGTCGCTGCGGTGGCGGGCGGTGCTCGGCGCGATCACCGAGGCGGCGACGCACCTCGGCGTGGCGAAGGCCTTCACCCTCGCAGGCATCCCGAGCATGGTGTCGCACCGCCGGCCGGTGCCGATCATGAGCACGGCCACCAGCGCGGACCTCCTCGAGGAAGCCGGGGCGTTCCGCAACGACTACGCCGGACCCACCGGCGCGCAGACCGCCTTGCAGGTGATGCTGGGCGACGCCGGGATCCCGACCATCGCGTTGTGGGCCCAGGTGCCGCACTACATCTCGTCGGGCGCCTCGCCGCCCGCGATCCGGGCCCTCCTCGCCAAGCTGCGGGAGCTCGGTGGCCTCGATCTCGACCTCACCACCCTCGACGACCAGACCGACGCCTACGTCCGCCGGGTCGAGGACGGCATCTCCGAGCGGCCCGACGTCGCCGAGGCGATCGCCGCGATCGAGTCGAGCACCGACACCGCCTCCCTCGAGGACGACCTGCCGAGCGGCGACGAGCTCGCCTCGGAGATCGAGAAGTTCCTCCGCGGCCAGTAGAAGGCGCGCCATTCCGTCCTCGGCCCCGCCAGCCACCTCTGTGGTTGCTCACGGGACCACGAATCTTGCAGGCGGCGGGCCGGCGGGCCGGGGCAGGGTCGGCCCGGCCGACCCGCCACGTGCTTCGATTGAACACCCGGGCGCGCTGGAGTGGAAGAGGCCGCGAGTCGCGGCGACCGTCTGCGAGGCAGTAGAACGGGCGCGCCCTGCCGTCGCGAAGACCGAGGAGTCGCATGAGCGTCGTCAAGATCAACGCCATCACGGTGCCGAAGGAGCGTCACGACGAGCTCGAGGGGCGCTTCGCCGCCCGCGCCGGTCAGGTGTCGAGCTCGCCCGGGTTCGAAGCGTTCGAGCTGCTGCGCCCGGCCGACGACCGCGACGTGTTCCTCGTGTACACGCGCTGGGCGTCGGAGGACGACTTCCAGAACTGGATGCAGAGCGCCGCGTTCGGTGAGGGCCACCGCGCCCATGGCACGCAGGGCCCGGTCAGCAACCAGAGCGAGCTCTGGGCGTTCGACGTCGTGCAGCACGAGGACGCGCCGGCTTCGTAGCGCACCCCCGTGCAGACCCTTCTCGACTTCCACAAGGTGTGGGGCTACGTCGCGATCGTCGCGAACGCGATCGTCGGCGTCGCCGCGCTCGTGGTGTGGCAGGTGCGGCGCCGTCGCGACCGGCACCCGCGCGAGAAGTGGCTCTGGTACTCGACCATCGCCGCTGAGGGCGCGCTGATGCTCCAGGTGCTCGTGGGCACGATCCTCGTCGCCGCCGGTCACTACAAGCCGGTGCGCTTCCACATGTTCTACGGGTTCGTGGCCTTCCTCACCGTCGGCCTCGCGTACCAGTACCGTCGCTCCATGCGGGGACGCCTGGAGATGTTCTACGGGTTCGTCGGCCTGTTCCTCATGGGGCTCGGGATCCGCGCGTTGATGCAGGTCACCTGATGCGCGAGCGGCTCCGCGTGCTCCTGCTCTTCGGCGGTCGATCGGCGGAGCACGATGTGTCTCGCACCACCGCGGTCGCGGTCGCGGGCGCGCTCGATCCCGAGCGCTACGAGATCGTGCCGGTCGCGATCACCGTCGACGGCCGGTGGCTCCTCGCCGATGCCGCGCAGCGCGAGATCGCATCGGGACCGTCAGCGCTCCCCGCGCAGTTCGCGGTCGACGGCACGCCCGCGTCCGGGATCGGTGACCTGGTCGCCGACCCGGGCAGCCGCGCGACCACGCCCAGCCGCGGCGGGTTCGACGTCGACGTCGTGTTCCCCCTGCTGCACGGTCCCTACGGCGAGGACGGCACGGTGCAAGGGCTGCTCGAGCTCGCCGACCTCCCGTACGTCGGCTCGGGAGTGGTCGGCTCCGCCGTCGGCATGGACAAGGTGATGATGAAGCGTGCGCTCATCGCCTGCGGCGTGCCCACACCCGCCCACCTCGGGCACTGGGCCGAGCACCCGCTCGAGCCCTTCGTCGCGCAAGTCGAGCGCGAGCTCGGGTACCCGTGCTTCGTGAAGCCCGCCAACCTCGGCTCGTCGGTGGGCGTCTCGAAGGCGCACGACCGCGGCGAGCTCGAGGCCGCGTGCGCGACCGCGCTCGCGTTCGACGAGTGGATCATCGTCGAGGAGTCGATCGACGGTCGCGAGATCGAGGTCGCGGTGCTGGGCGACAACCCGCCCGAGGTGTCGGTGCCCGGCGAGATCGTGCCGGGCGACGAGTTCTACTCGTACGCCGACAAGTATGAATCCGACACCGCGCAGCTGTTGATCCCCGCGCCCCTCTCCGACGAGCAGACCACTGCGGCGCGGTCGCTCGCGCTGGAGGCGTTCGCGGCGTGCCGGCTCGAGGGCATGGCGCGCGTCGACCTGTTCCTCGAGGAGCAACGTGCCGACGGCACGCCCGGACGCGGGTTCATGGTGAACGAGGTGAACACCATTCCCGGGTTCACGCCCATCTCGATGTACCCGAAGCTGTGGGCGGAGTCGGGTGTGTCGTACCCCGCGTTGCTCGACCGGCTGATCGAGCTCGCCTTCGCCCGTCACGCGCGGCGCGCGCAGCGCGCCGGCCGTCAGCGTTAGAGGTTCACGCCTACAGGTTCACGCCTACAGGTTCACGACTACAGGTTCACGATGGGGCAGGTGAAGGTGCGGGTGATGCCCTCCACCTTCTGGATCGCGCTCACCACCAGCTTCCCGAGGTCGTCGAGGGTGCCCGACTCGGCCTTCACGATCACGTCGTAGGGGCCGGCGACGTTGTCGGAGGTGACCACCCCGGCGATCGAGCGTGCGGCGCTCGCCACTTGCTCGGCGCGGCCGACCTCGGTCTGGATGAGCACGTACGCGGTGACGGTCATGCCGTCACAGTACGCCGGTCAGGCGAGGCGTTGCTCGAGCTCGGCGAGCTCGTCGCGGAGCTCGTCGGGCAAGCGCTCACCCAGCTCGGCGAAGTACTCGTGGATGCCGGGCAGCTCGGCGCGCCACGCGTCGAGGTCGACGGCGAGCGCGGCGTCGACGGTCTCGCGCGGCACGTCGAGGCCGTCGAGCACGAGGTCGTCGGCGGTGGGCACCACCCCGATCGGCGTGGCGCGGCCGGTGTCCTCACCGTCGAGGCGCCGACAGATCCACTCGAGCACGCGCGAGTTCTC
>DASUMF010000069.1:0-4037 GCA_036277835.1 Acidimicrobiia bacterium | reverse complement strand
GCGCCGCAGACAGCACCGCAGCTCGCCGCGGCAACTGGCATCCACCCGCGCTACGCGCGCGAGTGGCTCGAGCAGCAGGCCGTTGCCGGCATCCTCGACGTCACCGGCGACGGTGACGGCGACACACGCCGCTTCTCGCTGCCGCTCGAACACGCGGTGCCGCTCCTCGAGGAGGAGAGCCTCGCCTACGTCGGCGCGATCGCAGGGATCCCGGAGAGCATCTCGAAGACGGCCGACGGCCTCCGCGACGCGTTCCGCACGGGCGGCGGCGTCCCGTACGCGGCCTACGAGATCCACGACCTGCAAGCCGCGTTCAACCGGCCGGCGTTCGCAAACCAGCTGGCCTCGGAGTGGCTCCCGACCATCCCGGGACTCGTCGAACGGCTCCATGTCGACGGCGCCGAAGCGGTCGAGGTCGGCTGCGGCGAAGGCTGGGCCGCGATCGCGTTGGCGCAGGCGTTCCCGACCCTGCGTGTCCTCGCGCTCGACAACGACGAGGCCTCGATCGCCGCTGCCCGTCGCCACGCAGGCGCCGCCGGCGTGCAGGACCGCGTGCGCTTCGAGATCTGCGACGTCAGCGAACCGCTCGAACCCGAGCACGTCGGCCGCTACGACCTCGCGTGCGCGTTCGAGATGCTCCACGACGTCGCAGACCCGATCGGCGTGTTGCGCAACGCGCACGAGTCGATCAAGCCGGGCGGCGCCGTGCTCGTGATGGACGAGCGGACCGAGGAGGAGTTCACGGCGCCGGGTGAGCTGCTCGAGCGGTTCTTCTACATGGCCAGCGTGTTGCACTGCCTCCCGGTCGGGATGGCGACGCAGCCGTCAGCCGGCACCGGCACCGTGATGCGACCGGACACGCTGCGACGGTACGCGTCGGACGCGGGCTTCGCCGACGTGACCGTGCTCCCGATCGAGCACGACATGTTCCGCTTCTACCGCCTCTCGTAGCCGTGCAGGTCACCCGTTCTGCATCGACTCGACGATCGCTGCTTCGGTCGCTTCGAGCAGGTCGGCGGGGCTGAACATGACGAACTCGGTGTCGGCGTCGGCGGCCGGCGTGTGACCGGGAGGGGTGTAGAACGCGTCGCCGGCTTCGTACATCTCCTCCCGGTCGCTGAACGTGAAGACGAGCCGACCCTTGGTCACGTAGCCCCAGTGCGGGCACGCACACTGCCCGCCGGGGAGACCGGCCAGCGCGGGGGCGAGGTCGTGGGCTTCGCGGATCGTGGTGAAGCCCATCGTGTATCCGTCGGCCGTCGTCGTGCGGTCCTCGGCCACGCCGAAGTCGTTCACGTTCTCCGCAGTGGTACGCGACACCTTGGCCATGTCGGCCTCCTTCTTCGTCTGGTGGCGGTCACGGTACGGAGGACGGCCCCGCGTGTCATGAGGTGATCGCCTCATCTTCTCGTCGTTTGGTCGTACCCTCTCGGCATGGATCGGCCGGGAGACCCCGGAACGACTCGCATGGCCGAGCTGCTCGCGGCGCTCTCGCTCGGCATCGACCTCGGCTTCGGTCAGCCGATGGAACACGTGCTGCGCCAGTGCCGCATCGCGCTCCGCGTGTGCGAGCTCATCGGCCTCAGCGACGACGAGCGCGTCGCGGTCTACTACACCGCGCTCCTCGTGAACGTGGGATGCCACACCGACGCGCACGAGCAGGCGTACTGGTTCGGTGATGACATCGCGATGAAGTCGACCAAGTACGACCACGAGCCGTTCAGCATCGGTGACGTCGCGACGATGATCCGCCTACTGGGGTCGGGCGCCACGCCGCTCCACCGTGTACGCGTCGCGTTCGACTTCGCGATCTCCGGCCGCAAGGAAGTCGACGGCATGATCGAGCGCCACGCCGCGCTGGCGCGGTCGCTCGCCGCGGAGCTCGGCCTGCCCGAGTCGGTGCTCGCCTCAGTGGGCTCGTCGTACGAGCGCTGGGACGGCAAGGGCTGGCCGGGTGACCTCGCCGGCGACGACATCCCGCTTGCATCGCGCATCACGCAGCTCGCCGAATTCGTCGAGGTCGCGCAGCGCACGGGCGGCATCGAGGCCGCGCAGGCGATCGCAGAGCGCCGCGCCGGCAAGCAATTCGATCCTCGTCTCAGCGCCGTCCTCGTCGCCGACGCGGAGAAGGTGTTCAACGGGATCGACGACCTCGGGTCGTGGGATGCGGTGATCGACGGTGAGCCGGCGCTCACGGTGGTCCTCTCCCCAGAGGAGTGCGACGCGGCGCTCGAGGCCATCGCTCGCTTCGTCGACCTGAAGTCGCCCTACCGGCTCGGTCACTCGCAAGCCGTCGCGGATCTCGCGGCGAACGCAGGACGACTGCTCGCGTTGCCACCGGACGAGATCCGAACGTTGTTCCGCGCCGGGCTCGCCACCAGCTTCGGCACCCTCGGCGTCTCGAACGCGATCTGGGACAAGCCTGGCCCGCTCACAGCAGGCGAGTGGGAACGTGTGCGCCTCGCGCCGCACCTGACGGAACGCATGCTGCACCAGTCGGAGTCGCTCGCCGCCGTCGGTCGCCTCGCGGTGCAGCACCGAGAGCGGCTCGACGGGTCCGGGTACCCGCGAGGGTTGAGCGGGTCGGCCATCTCGCGAGGAGGACGCATCCTCGCCGCCGCGGACGCGTACCAGTCGATGCGCGAACCGCGGCCCTTCCGCGACGCGAAGAGTGCCGACGACACAGCACGAGAGTTGCGCGCCGACGTGCAGGCTGGTCGGCTCGACGCTTCCGCAGTCGACGCCGTCCTCTCCGCCGCCGGCCACCGCGTCGGCCGTCGACGTGAGGGGCCCGCGGGTCTCACCTCACGCGAAGTCGAAGTGCTCCGCCTCCTGGCGCGTGGCCTGTCGAACAAGCAGATCGCGGCGAGCTTGACCATCACGCCCAAGACCGCGTCGAACCACGTCGAGCACATCTACACCAAGATCGGCGCGTCGAACCGCGCGACGGCGAGCCTCTTTGCCATGCAACACGGCCTGCTCCCCGACGACTCCGCGGACTGAGCAACGACACGCGAGGCACGACGCGCCCGACCGCGCACGATCACGTCATGCCGACTGCTCGAGCAACGTGTCGCCGCGAGCGCGGGGCGGAGCGCCGGTCGCGATCCGGATGCGGAGCCACTCGGCGTCCGCGACCGCCGCGCCGTGGAAGTCGTTGTTGAAGTAGGCGAACACGCCGATGCCCTGCTCCGCCCATTCGGCGAGACGTTCCGCCGGACGCCACAAGCGCCGACCGCCGTAGCGTCCGACGTACTTCGTTTCGCGCGCGTTGGGCCCGTGAAAGCGCACGTACGTCCAGTCGGTCGTGCGCAGCCACGGGTGGTGCTCGAGCAGGTCGTGGATGCACAAGGCTGCGCCGTGGCGCTCGAGCACCGAGAAGACCTCGTCATGGAGCCAGCTCGGGTCCCGCAGCTCGACCGCCCACCGGAGCTCTCGCGGCGCGACGGACAGGAACTCATCGAGCCGGGCGGCGTCACGTCGCCATCGCGGCGGGAGCTGCACGAGGGTCGGCCCGAGCGCGTCACCGAGACTCGCCGCACGGTCGAGGTGATTGGGCAGCCACGAGGCGGCATCACGCAACTTCATCCGGTGTGAACCGAACGCGCCCAGCTTCAACGAGTAAACGAACCCTGGTGGCGCTTGCAACGCCCAGTGCTCGACGGTCGCGCTCGCCGGAAGGCGGTAGAACGTGTTGTTGATCTCGACGGTGTCGAAGCGCTGCGCGTATGCGCTGAACCACTCTCGCTGTGGGAGCGCCCTGGGATACACGACGCCGCGCCAGTCCGGATACACCCATCCGGAGCATCCGACGCGCACGTCGCCTCGCTGCGGTTCGGTCATCCGTCGGCGACGTGCCGCGCGGCCTCCTGCAGATCTCGCACGAGGTCGTCGAAGGCGTCGGAACGTTCAGGATCCTTCATGCGCAGGATGGCCGACGGGTGCATGGTGACGATCGCGTCGTACTCGAACCGGTCGCCCGCGACGATCACGACACCCCGGTCCCGGGTCACCCGCACCTTCGATCCGAGTGCAGC
>DASUMF010000068.1:0-2695 GCA_036277835.1 Acidimicrobiia bacterium | reverse complement strand
GCCCCTGGCTGCGCATCGAGGTGTCCGACGGCAACGCGCGCGACCTCCCGCAGCTCTGCACCCCGCACGACAGCGGCGCCCGCGGTCTCCACATCGTCGATGCGATCGCGTCGGCGTGGGGATTCACACCTGTGGGAGATCGCAAGACCGTCTGGTGCGAGCTTCCCCTCGTACCGGCCGAGCGCTCGTCGCTGCGATGACCGCTCGCTGACGACCGCGGCAGCGAAAGAATGTCGCTCCCCAGCGGTCACCGGTACGCTCCCCCGAACTCGGATCGAGGGGCGAGCACACGCCGATGGCGGAGCTGATCAAGCGGTTCTTCGTGGGGCGGCCGCTGGCCACCACGCAGATGGAGCACCAGCGGATCTCGAAGACGATCGCGCTGCCCGTGTTCTCCTCGGACGCGCTGTCGTCAACGGCGTACGCGACCGAGGAGATCCTGTTCGTCACCGCCGTCGGTGCGTCGAGCCTCGCGCTCGGGCTGAGCAAGCTGGTGCCGATCGCGCTCGTGGTCGCGATCCTCCTCACGATCGTGATCGTGTCGTACCGCCAGGTGATCTTCGCCTATCCGGGCGGCGGCGGCTCCTACATGGTGAGCAAGGTGAACCTGGGGGAGTACCCGGCGCTGGTCGCGGGTGCGTCGCTCATGGTCGACTACGTGCTCACCGTCGCGGTGTCGATCTCCGCCGGCGTGGCCGCGATCGTGTCGATCCCCGCGTTCTCGAGCCTCGCCCAACACCGCGTCGAGCTCGGGCTCGCACTCATCGTGATGATCACGCTCCTCAACCTGCGCGGCATCAAGGAGTCGGGCCAGATCTTCGCGATCCCGACCTACGTGTACATCGTGGTGGTCGCGGCGCTGATCGTCGTCGGCATCGTGGGGTCGTACCTCGGCGACGTCCACAAGGTGCCGTTCGACCCGGAGCTGTTCGACGGCACCAACGAGTTCGGCGGGTCGCTGAGCTTCTTCCTGCTGCTCAAGGGCTTCTCGTCGGGCGCGGTGGCGCTCACGGGCGTCGAGGCGATCTCCAACGGTGTGCCGATGTTCCGCCGGCCCGAGGCGAAGAACGCGGCCGCGACGATGGTGTGGATGGGCATCGTGCTCGGCACGCTGTTCTTCGGCGTGTCGCTGCTCGCGCAGCGGCTGCACCCGTACCCGAGCCACGAGCGCACCGTGATCGCCCAGCTCGGCCTCGCCGTGTTCGGCAACGGGCCGCTGTTCCTGCTGTTGCAGTTCGCGACCGCCGCGATCCTCACGCTCGCCGCGAACACCGCGTACAACGGGTTCCCGGGCCTGTCGTCGATCATCGCGAAAGACGGCTACCTCCCGCGGCAGTTCGCCAACCGCGGCGACCGGCTCGTGTTCTCGAACGGCATCGTGTTCCTCGCGTCGTCCGCCGCGGTGCTCGTGATCGCGTTCGGCGGAATCACCAACGCGCTGATCCCGCTGTACGCCGTCGGCGTGTTCACCGGGTTCACGCTGTCGCAGGTCGGGATGGTGAAGCACCACTTCTCCGACAAGGCACCCGGGTGGCGCTGGAAGGCGTGGCTCAACGGCATCGGCGCGGTGTCCACGTTCGTCGTGCTGATGATCGTGGCGATCACCAAGTTCACGAGCGGCGCGTGGCTCCCGGTGGTGGTGATCCCGGCGATCGTCGTGGTGTTCAAGGCGATCAAGCGGCACTACACGCACGTCGCCGAAGGGCTCAGCGTTCCCACCGACTACCGCCCGGCGCGCCGCCGCCACACCGCGGTCGTGCTCGCGGAGTCGGTGCACGCCGGCGTGCTCGAGGCGCTCGCCTACGCGCGGGCCACCACCCCCGACCACCTCCTCGCGGTCACGGTGGTGCCCGACGCGCAGGAGGCGGAGCGGATGGAGAAGGCCTGGGCCCGCCAGGGCATCGACGTACCGCTCGAGATCGTGTTCTCGCCGTCGAGCGCACTCACTGCGGCGACGCTGTCGTTCGTGGAGGAGGTCGCGGCCCGCTGGGAGAACGACACGGTCACGGTGGTCGTGCCCGAGCTCTACGTCGACCATTGGTGGCAGCACCTGCTCCACAACCAGAGCTCGCTGCTGCTCAAGGCCCGCCTGCTCTTCATGAAGGAGACGGTCGTCACCTCGATCCCGTACCGCATCGAGATGGGGCGCCCGATCGCCGACGTCGTCGCCCCCGACGAGGGGGGAGGAGCCTCCCTCGGAGCCGCTCCTGGCTCGACGGTGCCCACCAGCACCCCGGTACGATCGACACGCCCACCCACCTGATCGGACGGATCGCGGCGTGCTCCTCGACTCGATCAACGGTCCCGAGGACCTCAAACGGCTCGACGCCACCGGCTTGGCGGTGCTCGCGCACGAGATCCGGGCGGTGCTGATCCAGTCGGTGGCCAAGAACGGCGGGCACCTGGGCTCCAACCTCGGGGCGGTCGAGCTCACGCTCGCCCTGCACCGGGTGTTCGACTCGCCCCGCGATGCGCTCGTCTGGGACACCGGGCACCAGGCCTACGTGCACAAGCTCGTCACCGGCCGCCGCGACGGGTTCGCCCGCCTGCGCCAGGCCGACGGCCTCTCCGGCTACCCCTCGCGGGCGGAGTCCGAGCACGACGTGGTCGAGAACAGCCACGCGTCGACGGCGTTGAGCTACGCGTTCGGGCTCGCGGTGGCGCGCGACCTCACCGACGACGACGCCGATGTGGT
>DASUMF010000067.1:0-5004 GCA_036277835.1 Acidimicrobiia bacterium | reverse complement strand
CTCGAGTACGTGTTCGCGCCCGACCCCTTGGAGTCCGATCGCGTCATCCTGTCGGAGCGCTGGGAGTCGGCGGCCGACCTCGACGCGCACCTGGCTGCGCTGACCGCACGGCGGCAGGCCGAGGCGGAGGCGGGCGCCGTGCCCGGCATCGCCGCGATCGAGAGCGACATCGCGATCTACCACATCGAGTCCGTGCAGCAGATGACGTAGATGCGCGTCGGTGTGTGCGTCCAGTCGAAGGTCGACGACCCCGACTACGTGGTGCGACTCGAGTCGCGCGGCTACGCGTCGGCATGGTTCGCCGACAGCCCCACGATCTGGTCCGACTGCTACGCCTGCCTCGCGCTGGCCGCGACGCGCACCGAGCGCATCCGGCTGGGCACCGGCGTGGCGGTCGCGGGATTGCGGCTGCCGACGACGACCGCCGGCAGCATCGCGACCATCAACCGGCTCGCGCCGGGTCGCACCTTCCTCGCCATGGGGAACGGCAACACGGGGTGGCGCCTCCTCGGGCACAAGCCGGTGCCGGTCGCGGCGTTCGAGCGCGAGCTCCGCACCGTCCGCACGTTGCTGCGCGGCGAGCCGGCCGAGCTCGACGTGCGCGGTCGCACGACGGTGGCGTCGCTGCAGATGGCCGACCTCGGCTTCGTCGACGTCGAGCATCCGATCCCGCTGGTCGTCTCCGCGTTCGGGCCCCGCACGATGCAGGTCGCGGCATCGGTGGGCGACGGCCTGGTCACCACGTTGGTGTCGCCGGAGCACGTCGAACGGGCACGCCGGGTGGTGGGCGCGATGCCCATCACCGGCATGACCCACGCCATCGTGCTCCGTCCGGGCGAGGACGCCGCATCGGAGCGGGTGCGCGAGCACGCCGGCGCGACCGTGCTCAGCACCGTGCACTACCTCTACGACAAGTGGTGCGACGACGGCCGCGGTGCCGCCCCGCGAGCGCTGGCGCCGATCTGGGACGACTACGTGGCGGCCGTCGAGTCGACCCCGCTCCCGCGCCGCCACGAACGCGTGCACGCGGGCCACAACACGTTCGTGCACCCCGACGAGGCGCGGTTCGTCACGCCCGAGCTCATCGAGCGGTTCGTGCTCGTCGGCACCCCCGACGCGCTCGTCACGAGGCTGCGCGACTACGCCGACGCGGGCCTCGACGAGCTCCTCCTGCTCCCGGATCTCGAGCACCGCGACGAGGACACCGACGACTTCGCTCGCGCGGTCCTCGGCGCGCTGTGACGACCTCGCGATGACGACGGCCACCCGCTGGCTGCGTGCCCTCGTCGACGCGCACGGCACGCGCGTCGCGATCGAGGAGCCGCCGCCCGGCCCGACGGGCGCGGCTGCGGGCGCGATCGTGACCTACGCGGAGCTCGACGCCCGGGTCGCTTCGGTGGCCGGGGGCCTGCGGAGCCTGGGCGTGGGGCGTGGCGACCGGGTGGCGTCGTTCGTGCCCAACGGGATCCTGCCGGTCGAGGTGCTGCTCGCCGCCGCCCGTCTCGGCGCGGTGACCGTGGGTGTGAACTCGCGCTACCGCGTCGACGACCTGCGTCACCTGCTCGAGCGGACCCGGCCGCGGGTGCTCGTCAGCGCCGAAGCCTTCCTCGACATCGACTACCCGGCCATCGTCGCCGGCGCGCTCGACGGGCTGGTCCCGCGCCCCGCCGTCGTGTGGCCCGGCGACGTCGACGAGCTGCGTCGCGCGAGCCCGGTTGTCGACGATGCCGCCACCGACCACGACCTCCTCGTCGCGTTCACGACGTCGGGCACCACCGGTCGCCCGAAGCTCGCCGCGCACGATCACGCGACGACGATCCGTCACCTCGACGCGGCGTCGCGCGCGCTCGCGGTGGGCCCGGAGTCGGCGGCGCTGCTCACGGTGCCGTTCTGCGGCACGTTCGGCTTCGTCACGCTGCTGTCGGTGCTGGCGGGTGGCGGGCGCGTCGTCGTCCCTGCGCGCTTCGAGCCCGCGCCCGCGGCGGCACTCGTGGAGCAGCACTCCGTCACGCACGTGAACGGATCGGACGACATGCTCCTGCCGATGCTCGACGCGGGGAGCGACCTCTCCTCGTGGCGCCGCGGCGTGTACGCCGAGTTCGCGGGACGAGGGGTCGAGGCCGTGGCCGCCGCCGCACGGGTGGGCGCCCGCATCACGGGGGTGTACGGATCGTCGGAGACCTTCGCGCTCCTGGCCATGCAGCGCGCCGACGACGACGTGGAGGCGCGCGCGCAGAACGGAGGCCGGCTGGTCGACGACGCGATGGAGGCGCGCGCGGTCGACCCCGCGACCGGCATGGTGCTCGCGGCGGGAGAGCAGGGCGAGCTCCAGCTGCGCGGGCCGAGCGTGCTGGCCTGCTACCTCGTCGACGACGGCACGGCACCGGCGCCACTCACCGACGACGGCTGGTTCCCGACCGGCGACCTGGGGGTGGTCGACCACGACGGGGGATTCGTCTACGTCGCGCGCCTCGGCGACGCGTTGCGGCTCGCCGGTTTCCTCACCGATCCGGCCGAGATCGAGCAGCGACTGGTGCAGCATCCGGCGGTCACGGGGGCCCAGGTGGTGGGCACGCCGTCGTCGCGCGGCGGTGACGCGGCCGTCGCGTTCGTGACGCTCGTGCCCGACGGCGCCGACGGGGTCGACGAAGCGGAGCTCCTCCGTCACTGTCGCGAGGGGCTGGCGAACTACAAGGTGCCCGCCCGCGTGATCGTCGTCGACGAGTTCCCGACCGTCGCCGGTGCGAACGGCGTGAAGATCCGCAAGACGGAACTGCGCGAGCGGGCGGCGACGCTCGAGGTGTGACGCCCGGGCTTGGCCTCAGCGGTCGTAGCGGATCACGGAGCGGGTCGCAGTGCCGGCCTCGATGGCCGCGAACGCGTCCTCGATCCCGTCCAGCGTGATCTCGTCGGTCACGAGCTCCTCGAGGAGGAGCTCGCCGGAACGCCACAGCTCGAGCAGTCGGGGCACGTCGACGCGGACGTTGGCCGAGCCGTAGTAGCACGCACGCAGCTCGATCGCGGAGCGGACGAAGCCGAGCAGGTTGAGGGGCAGCGTCACGTGGTCGGGCGTGACACCGACCAGCACGGTCTGTCCGGCGCGGCGCGTCGACGCGAGCGCCTGCGCGGCGGTGGTGGCGTTGCCGATCACCTCGAACGCGACGTCGACCCCGCGACCATCGGTGAGGTCGCGCAGCGCGTCGACCGCGTCCGCGTCGGCCGCGTTCACCAGGTGCGTCGCGCCGAACCGGCGCCCGAGCTCGAGCTTGGCCGGGTTGGTGTCGACGGCCACGATGGTGCCGGCGCCCGCGATGCGCGCACCCTGGATCGTGTTGAGCCCGACGCCGCCGCAGCCGAACACCGCGATGCGGTCGCCCTCAGCGATGGACGCGGTGTTGAGCGCGGCGCCGGCGCCGGTGAGCACACCGCACCCGATGAGCGCGGCGAGGTGGAGCGGGACGTCGTCGTCGATGCGCACCGCGCCGCCCTCGGGCACGATGGTCACCTCCGAGAACGTGCCGGTCGTCATCATCTGGTGCACGTGCTCGTCGCCGAGGCGGAACGGGGTCGGCACCTGGCCGCGCGGGTACGCCTCGCACACGTGGCCCTGGCCGCGGCGGCACGGGTAGCACGCCCCGCACTGCGCGATCCACGACAGCACGACGTGGTCGCCCGGCCGCACCGCGGTGACACCGTCGCCGATCTCCTCCACCACCCCGGCACCCTCGTGCCCGATCACCGCCGGTGCCGGGTGGTCGAGGTTGCCGCGCGCGATCGAGAGGTCGGTGTGGCACACCCCCGACGCCGCCAGGCGGACCTTCACCATCCCCGGGCCGACGGCCACGAGGTCGAGGTCCATGACCTCGAGGGGTCGGTCGGTCGAGGTCCACACCGCGGCTCGCATGCGGGCATCGTACGATCGTGGGCATGGAGCAGCACATCACCTTCTGCCGGATCTGCGCACCGCTGTGCGGCATGGTCGTCGACGTCGAGGACAACAAGGTGCTGCGCATCAATGGCGACGTCGAGCACCCGCTCACGCGCGGGTTCACGTGCCCGAAGGGCCGGCGCTACGGCGCGTTGCACCACGACCCGGATCGCATCGTCTCCGCGCAGCGCCGTCGCACCGACGGCACGTTCGAGTCGATCGACACCACGCTCGCCACCGAGGAGATCGCGGCCCGCCTGAACGAGATCCTGGCCGAGCACGGGCCGGAAGCGGTGGGGCTCTTCGTCGGCACGCAGAGCTACACCGCGTCGCTCACCTACAGCTTCGCCGGCGCGTGGCACCGCGCCACCAACTCACCGAAGCGCTACACCACCAACACGCTCGACGCGACGGCCAAGATGATCTCGTCGGGTCGCCTCGGTACCTGGGCCGGCGGCAACCAGCGCTTCGACGAGTCCGACGTCTGGATGATGGTCGGTGGGAACCCGCCGGTGTCGATGCAGGGTGGTGGCATCACCGGCTATCCGGTGCACGATCCGATTCGGCGCGTCGAAGAGGCGCGGGCACGCGGCATGAAGATCATCGTGGTCGATCCTCGTCGCACCGAGACCGCCGTGCATGCCGACCTCCACCTGCAGCTGCGACCCGGGACCGACGCGTCGTTGCTCGCCGGCCTGCTCCGGGTGATCTTCAGCGAAGGCCTCGAGGACGCCGAGTTCTGCGACCGCTGGGTGAACGGGCTCGACGACCTGCGCGCCGCGGTGGAGTGGGCCACGCCCGAGGCGGTCGCGCGCGTGTGCGACGTGCCCGCCGACCAGATCGTGGAGGCGGCACGCGTGTTCGGCCGGGCCGCGAAGGGCCAGGCCCGCTCGGGCACCGGCCTCACGATGGGCCCGCACGCCAACGCCGCGCAGCAGATGGTCGACGCACTCAACGTCGTGTGTGGTCGCTACCCGCGCGCCGGCGACCGGGTCACCAGCGGCGGCGTGCTCGGCGGCCCCACCCGCGCCAAGGCCCAGGCGAGCTCACCGATGCGCTACTGGGAGCACAGCTTC
>DASUMF010000066.1:0-2571 GCA_036277835.1 Acidimicrobiia bacterium | reverse complement strand
GGATCTCGGTGTTCTACGACCTCGCCAAGGTCGCCGTGAACCGGCTCGCCTTCTCGCTCGGCCACGAGCTGGCGCCGCTCGGCGCGACCGCGCTCGCGATCACGCCCGGCTGGCTCCGCTCCGAGATGATGCTCGAAGGGTTCGCGACATCGGAGGAGCGTTGGCGCGAGTCGGTCGGGACGTCGGCGCCACCTGGGTTCGCGCTCTCGGAGTCACCCCGCTTCGTCGGGCGCGCGGTGGTCGCGTTGGCGTCCGACCCCGATCGGGCGCGCTGGAACCAGCGATCCGTCGATGCGGGTCGCCTCTCGCAGGAGTACGGGTTCACCGACGTCGACGGCTCACGGCCCGACGTGTGGCGCCACATGCTCGACACCGAGCACGGCCTCGACGTCGACATCGACGACTACCGGTAGCGTCCGCTCGAGGCCAGCCGCGACGCGTCATGGGACGGCCACGAGGCGCCACGCGGGCACTGGTTCCGCCTTGCCCTTGAGGTCGAAGGACCCGGCGGCCTCGAGCACCGCGTCGCCGCCGAGTCGCTCACGGGTCGTCGCGCCCACCAGCACCTCACCAGCCGCGGCCACGCCCTCGAGCCGGCTGGCGACGTTCACGGCGTCGCCGATCACCGTGTAGTCGCGCAGCTCGGCGCCGATGTTGCCGACGAGCGCCGGTCCCGTGTTGATGCCGATCCCGAGACCGGGCATGTCAGGTGCATCGGCCGTGAGCGTCTGCACTGCATCGCGCATCGCCAGCGCGACGCGGGCCGCGCGCTGCGCGTGGTCCGGCTGGCGGGTCGGCGCGTTGAACACCGCCATCACGGCGTCACCCGCGTAGCTCATCACCGTGCCTTCCTCTTCGAGGATGCGCGGCACGATCGCCGCGTAGTACCGGTTGAGGAGGGCGACCACGTCGGCCGGATCGTGGTGCTCCGCGTACGTGGTGAAGCCGCGGAGGTCACCGAACAGTGCTGTGACCTCCACGACCGCGCCGCCGAGCGCAGCTTGATCCGGGTCGGCGAGCAGCCGGGTCACCACGTTGGGTGCCATGTAGCGCCGGAACAACATGTCGATCGTGCTGTAGAGCCTGGTGTTCTCGAGCTGGACGCCGAGCTGCGACGCGACGGAGGCGGCCATCGCCCGGTCGCCCGCGTCGAAGGCCCCACGGGGCCGCTCGAAGCCGACGACACCCGCGACCTCGTCCTTCACGAGCAACGGCCACACGATCTCGCCGTCGCGCTCGACGGGCGCGCGCGTCTCGACTGCCGCGGCTGCCGGCCCGGATGGAGGCGCCCCGCCGACCGGTGTCAACACGCCGTCGTGCAGCACCGCGATCGTGACGCGATCGCGACGGAACCGGCGGTCGAGTTCCAGTTCGGCGCGCTGCAGCCACGTGTGCTCGTCGTCGAGCACGGTCGTCGACCGACTCACCGCGACGAGTCCGCTCAGCTGGTCGGTGGTCTCGCGTTCGCGACGCAGTGCGAGTGCGGCTTCCTCGAGCACCGCGCGTTGCGCCTCGGTGAGCCCGAACTGCTCGGCGACGGCAGCGGTGAGACGGGTCACGTCGCGTTCGTCGTGCTCGCGCTCGTGCATCGCGGCGACGAGACCTTCGAGCGCGTCCTGGTAGCCCGCCCGCGTCTCGTTGAGCGTCTCGTCGAGCGCGATGCCACGGAACAGCACGCCGGCTGCTCCTTCGCGCCGGTACTGCACGTGGGCGCTGTACGCGACGAACGCGAACGCCAGCACGATCAGCACGTGCCAGAGCCACCAGGAGAGCTGCCACGAGCGCCCGATCGCGGTGGCGGTCGCAGCTTCGGCGAGCAGCGCCCACGCGGTGAGGACGCTGAGCAACACCGCTGCCGGCCGTCGGCGGTACAGCCACCAGTAGCGGACGGTCGCAACCAGGAACAGCGCGACCGCGGCTCCCGCCACGATGCCGAGTTGGCCCCGCGCCTCGTCCTGGACGACGGTCTCGTCGAACGGCGGGATCTGCGCCAGCGAAGCAACGAGCCAGACGGTCACCACGAGCCCGAGCGCGGCGAGGATGGCGGCCGCGTGGTCGAGCACCCAGCGCCCCCGGGCGGCGTGTGCGAGGTCGAACGACGATGCCACGGCGAAGAACGACGCCACGAGGAGTCCGACCGTGGTCGACGCGTTCCAGCCGTGGCTCGACACCTCGATGAGCACCATCGGCGTGGTGAGCGCGTGCACCGCGAAGAACCCGGCGACCGCGAGGAAGCCGCAGGCGACGAGGAAGATGCGGGCGTCGTGATGGGCGCGGGCCGCCCCCGCGATGACGACGCCGATGCCGGCGGCGATCAGGGCGGTCGTGAGCACGAGCGCGAAGTGCGCTTCGTGCTGCTCCCAACGAAGGTCGGCGCCCGGCTCGGCGATCAGCAGCCACAGCCCGAGGAGCGGGAGGAGCAGGTGCAGTCCCCACACCGCGGGGCGAAGCCGCGACGAGCGGATGACCGCGCCTGCTCTCGTCGAGGTCCCGCGCCCACTGCGAGACGTCGCGCGGTCGGTGTCGACCGCGCGTCCCTCGTCACCCACGTTGTGCACGCTACTCACGTTC
>DASUMF010000065.1:0-9560 GCA_036277835.1 Acidimicrobiia bacterium | reverse complement strand
CCGGTCGGCACGTCGACGGTCACGTCGGTGCCGGCCCGGTTCACGACGACCGGGATGACGTCGCCGGGCCGGTGCGCGTCGAGGAAGCCGCCGATCGACTCGTTCACGGTGACCGGTTGGCCGTCGACTGCGACGACGGTGTCGCCGACGTGCAACGTGCCGTACGCCGGCGCGCTCGAGCACACCTGGTACACCGTCACGACCGGCGACGACGCGGTGACGGTGTAGCCGAGCCGCTCGAGTGCGACCTTCGTCGCGTCGTCCTGTGATTGATTCATGAGGAGCGTGTTGAATGCGGCGTTCTCGGTGTCGGAGAGGCACCCCACCACGTTCTCGCGCTTCACGATGTCCTTGTCGGGATCGAGCGACGCGACCACGAAGCGCCACAGGTTCGGGTCATGGGGCGTCACGCGCACCGTGAGGAAGAGCACGTTGCCCTCGTGCCCGTAGGTCGGTGCACCCTCGATCGTCACGACGGAGTCGTCGAGCGGCGTGGCCGAGCCGGGCGAGATGATCACGTACGGCAGGTGGATGAAGAAGCCGGCGACCACCACGACCACGAGCAGCACGCCGAACACCGACAGCGCGATCGCCGCGATCCGGCGACCGCGGCTCGGCCGGGATCGGCTCGGGTCAGGCGGATCCGATGGCGCACCGGAGGGTGCCTCGGTGGGCTCCTCGCTCGAGGACTCGTGCATGACGCTCCGGTGCGGGGGACGGGATACCGTGGCAGGCCGTGAACCGCCCGCCGGCTCAGCCTGCCATGTCGACCCCCCGCACACGCACGCGGCCCAACCTCGGGATGCGGACGGCCAAGCGCGGCTGGGCGCTGGTGCGCACGGTCGTCCTCGTGGGATTCACCGGGTTCCTCGTCGCGTCGGTCGTCGCCACGATCTTCGCCGGGCTCGTCATCGCCATCAACGGCAAGCTGCCGTGACCGCGCCGGGCCCCGTGGCCCGGGCCGCGGAGCTGGCGGCACTCGCGCACCAGGCTCCCCTCACCGACGACGAATGCGCCCGGGCCACGGTCGCGCTCACCGACGACGACGACCGGGTGCGCGGCGCCGCACTCGGTGCGCTGGTGCGGGGCGGGTCGTCGCCCGACACCCTCGCCGCCTGGCGGCGCGCCCTCGACGACGGCTCGGGATCGGTCCGTCGCCGCGCCGCGGAGCTCGCGCCCGTGCTCGGCGACCCCACGTGCGTCGAGGGGCTCGTCGTGCTCCTCGACGACCACGACGTGACGGTGGTCGAAGCCGCGGCGTGGGCGCTCGGCGAGCTCGGCGACGCGACGCTCGCGGACCGGGACGCCGTCGAGGTGCTCGCGCGCGTGGTCACCGATCACCGCGACGCGCTGGCGCGCGAGGCCGCCGTCGCGGCGTTGGGCGCGCTCGGCGACGAAGCCGGTCGCGCCGCGATCCTGCGCGCGACCGAGGACCGTCCCCCGGTGCGTCGCCGCGCGGTGCTCGCGCTCGCTGCGTTCGACGGCGACGACGTCGATGCCGCGCTCGCACGCGCGCTCACCGACAAGGACTGGCAGGTCCGCCAAGCCGCCGAAGACCTCACCCACCCCTGACCCCCACCACAACGAACTGGCGTCAATTCAGCTTGATTATCGAGCCGAATTGACGCCAGTTCGGTACCTGGGGGTCAGTCGACGGAGCTGACGGGGTCGATGAAGAGCTCGTCGTCGCGGGTGACGTGCTCGGTCCACGCGTAGCCGGTCCAGTACCGCAGCGCGAACCGTCCGGTGGGATCGGGGTACCACGCGGCTGGCCGCACCGGCGCGTACGAGTGCTCGCCGTCCTCGATCACCCGCTCGGTCCACGCCGAGCCGTCCCAGTAGCGCTGCTCGTGCTGGCCGCCCGGGTCGCCGTACCACCCCGCGTCGCCGGGTGTCGCGGGCGTTGCCATGCGCGGGGAGACGGCCGTGCCCGCGAGCGGGGCGGGGTGCGCGAGCTGCAACGCACCCTGACGGCGCGTGATCTCCAGCACCACGGGAATCGTCAGTACGGCGCCGATCGCCGTGATCGCGTGCGCGGCGGTCAAGAGCGTGTCGGTGCGCGCGACGTCGGACTGGCCGGTGACGGCGAGCCCGATCGCCAGGGTCACCAGCACCTGCCCGCCCGCGAAGCAGAGCCACCACGCGCGCACGAGCACCGCGCCCGGGAGCGAGCGCCATCCCGTGCCGGGCTGCGACTCGGGGTCGGAGCTGCGCCAGAGGTCCTGCACGACGAGATACGGCACCACCCAGCACGCGACCGGCACGATCCACCCGAAGATGCCGAGCACGGGTGAGATCCGCTCACCGGTGCGGCCGAGGGCACGAGCGTTCGTCGCGCTGCGCCACGCCCAGACCACCAGGAGCACGGTCATCACGAGCGCCATCGAGTTGACGAACGACACCATGCTGCTGCCGGAGTCGTTCACCTGCGAGATGAGCCGGTCGGCCTCACGCTGGTGACCGTCGAGCGCGGCCTGGAAGGCGCGGTGCATGTGGACGTAGGGCGCGCCGGAATCGAACGGGATCGCGAGCACCTGCCCGACGGCGTAGGCGCCGAGCACCCACACGAGCACGCGTGCGATCGTCGCCGTGGGCCGCCAAGCCGGACTGCTCACCACGCTCCCCAGTGCACGCTCGCTACATGAACATCTCTTTGAGCCGGTCGAACGACTCGAGGCAGCGCCCCGCGCCGAGCACGACCGTCTCGAGCGGCAGGTCGACGAGCTTGGCCCGCACGGCGGTCTCCTTCTCGATGCGCAGGTCGAAGCCCCGCAACATCGCGCCGCCACCCACCAGGTGGATGCCTTCGGCGAGCAGATCCTGCGACAGCTCGGGTGGGGTGCGCGCCAGCGCCGCCTTCACCGCGCCGAGGATCGCCTGGATCGGTTCGTCGATCGCCTCGCGGATCTCCTCGGGCGTGAGCACGACCGTCTTCGGCATGCCGCTCATGAGGTCGCGCCCACGCACCTCGGCCTTGTACTCGTCGTCGGTGGGGAACACCGACCCGATCGCGAGCTTCACCTCCTCAGCGGTGCGCTCCCCGATGGCGAGCCCGTACTCGCGCCGGACGTAGCTCTGGATCGCGGCGTCGATGTCGAACGAGCCCACCCGCACCGCTTCGAGCGCGACGACACCGCCGAGGGAGATCACCGCGACCTCGCTCGTGCCGCCGCCGATGTCGACGACCATGTTGCCGAGCGGCTCGTGGATGGGCAGCGAGGCGCCGATCGCCGCCGCCATCGGCTGCTCGATGAGGAAGGTCTGGGCGGCACCGGCGCGGCGCGCCGCCTCGAGCACCGCTCGCTGCTCCACGTGCGTGATGGCCGACGGCACGCAGATGAGCACCCGCGCCCGTTGGAGGCGCGAGATGCCCGCGCGCTGGAACAGCATCCGGATCAGGCGCTGGGTGATCTCGAAGTCGGTGATCGCACCACCGCGGAGCGGGCGGACGGCCACGATGTAGCCCGGCGTGCGGCCGATCATCTGCCACGCCTCCTGCCCGAGCGCGAGGACCTCGTGCGTGCGCGTGTTCATCGCGATGACGGTCGGCTCGTTCAAGATGATGCCGCGCCCGCGCGCGTACACGAGCGTGTTCGCCGTGCCGAGATCGATCGCGAGGTCGCGGGACAGGGGAAGGCTCCTTCTTCCGTCGTGGTGTCGGTGGGGCTAGCGGCGCCCGGGAGGGGCTGCCGCTCCGGCGGTGCCGGCTGCCGCGGCGCGGACGTCGTCGACCGGGCGGATGTCGTGCGCGCACTGCCCCCAGTCGGACCCGCCCTCCCAGTGCTCGCGCTTCCAGATCGGCACCGTCTCCTTGAGGGTGTCGATGCAGAAGCGCGCCGCCTCGAAGGCCTCGGGCCGGTGCGGCGACGACGCCACCACGGCGACCGAGACCTCCGACAGCGCGAGGTCGCCGACGCGGTGGAGCAGGGCGAGGCGCTCGACGACGGGCCAGCGGCGGCGCGTGTCGGCGGCGACCGCGGTGAGCCGACCGACTGCTTCGGCCTCGTAGGCCTCGTAGGTGAGCCCGCGCACGCCGTCGCGACCCTCGGAGTGGTCGCGCACGACACCGAGGAAGACGACGACCGCGCCCGACGACGGGGTCGTGGCCCAGGAGGTGGCGGCGTCCACCGGGAGCGGCTCGGGCGTGATGGCGATCCAGTCGCCGCCGGTGGGCGGTAGCACGCGAGCCATCGTAGTGACTGGTTCCCCGGCTGTCCGGGGCGACGATCAGCGCAAACACCCCGTCGGTACACTCCGCGGCGATGCCGGGCCTCGACGACGACATGGGCGACGACGAGCCCACGGGGCCCCGACCCGACCCGGGCGATCGCCCGTGGGTGCATCCCGCCGAGCTCCAGGCGTTCGTCGCCACCCCCGCGCCCTCCGCGACCCCGCCCCGCCCTCGCGAATGGGCGATCGGTGTCGTGTCGGCCGTGGCGGGCGTCGCGGCCACCGTGCTGGTGCTCGTCGCGTTCGGTGCCCTGGGCGGCCGCGACCGCGCCACCATCCCGCCGCCGGTCGTCACCAACGCCAACGCGCCGATCGACTACGCCGTCGCCCAGCGGGTGGCCGACAGCGTCGGCCCGAGCGTCGTCATGGTCAACGTCACCAACGCGGCGGGCACCGGGACGCAGGGTTCGGGCGTGGTGCTGCACACCGACCGCGTCCTGACGAGCGCACACCTCCTCGACGGCGCCACCGAGGTGAAGGTGAGCACCAAGACCGACCGCGACCCGATCACCGCGCAGGTGATCGGCATGGACCCCAGCACCGACCTGTGCCTGCTCGCGGTGAGCGGCGTGGGCCCCGAGCTCCCCGAGCCGGAGCTCGTCGCCCAGCCGGCCGTCGGCGACACCGTGATCGCCGTGGCCGCGAGCCGCGGGAACGGCGGCTGGACGAGCATGGGGGTCATCCAGGAGCTCAACGAGCTGGCGCGTGGCAGCGCCGCCACCGTCGCCGGGCTCGTCGCCACCAGCACCGACACCATCCCCACGACGTCGGGCGGCGGCCTCTTCGACCCGAACGGGCGGATCATCGGCATCCTCACCTCGGCCCCCGGCGCGACCCGCACCGGGCTCGCGGTGCCGATCGGTGTCGCCCTCGACGTGGCGGAGCAGCTCGAGAACAACAAGCAGGCCGCGCACGGCGCGATCGGCGTGGTCTTCGGGGCCGACCGCGCCGGGAACGACGCCGGCGCCACCGTCGGTGTGGTTCTGCCCGACGGTCCCGCAGCCACGGCCGATCCACCGCTGCAGGCCGGTGACGTGATCACGCGGGCGGGCGACACCGACGTGAACGGGATGGTCGACCTGATCGCCGTCGCCCGGCGCCGCCACCCCACCGAGCAGCTCGAGCTGATCTTCGAGCGCAACGGCAGGCTGCAGCGCACCCGCGTCGAGCTGGGCACCGCCGGTCCGAGCGTCGACATCGGCTTCGGTCCCGCAGGCTGAGGCGGTCCCGGCGGATCCAGCGGGCCGGCAGCGGGGCGATCCGCCGTCGCGGTTGTGCGACGATGTGGCCGATGTGCGCGGGACCGGCGATCATGGCCTCATGACTCCGCCCGACGACCAGCTCGTCGACCTCGACCGTGAGCTCCTCAACGCGGTGCAATGGGACTTCCCGCTCGATCCCCGGCCGTACGCGGTGCTCGGGGATCGCCTCGGGCTCAGCGAGGTCGACACGCGCGCCCGCGTCGCGCGCGTGAAGGAGCTCGGGGTGCTGCGGCAGCTCTCCGCGATCTTCGACACGCGGGCACTCGGGTACGGGTCGTCGCTCGTTGCCGCGCAGATCGATCCCGACCGCGTCGACGAGGCCGCGGCGGTGATCAGCGAACACCCCGGTGTGAGCCACAACTACAAGCGCAACCACCGGTACAACCTCTGGTACACGGTCGCGATCCCTCCGGGTGACTCGCTCGAGGAGCACGTCGAGGTGCTGCACGAGCGCTCCGGCGCGATCGTCACCCGTCGGTTGCCCACGCTGAAGCTCTACAAGATCGGCGTGAAGCTCGACATGACCGGCAACACCGCGGCCGACGCCAAGGCCGAGGTGCTCGAGCACGAGCGGCCGGAGCGCCGCGAGCACATGGACGCGCCGGTGCTGACCGAACTCGAGACGACGGCGATCAGCGTCGTGCAGGAAGACCTCCCGCTCGTCGAGCGGCCGTTCGCGGCCTACGGCGACATCATCGGCTGCGACGAGGCGACCGTGCTCGCGCTGCTGCAGACGTTCAAGGATCGCAAGCTCATGCGTCGCTTCGCAGCGGTGATGAACCACCGCAGCGCGGGCTTCAAGGCGAACGCGATGGGCGTGTGGGCGGTGCCCGACGACCAGCTCGACGTGATCGGCCCGCAGATGGCCGGCTTCGCGCTGGTGAGCCACTGCTACCGCCGCCCGACGTACGACGACTGGCCCTACTCGGTGTTCACCATGGTGCACGGCAAGAACGCGCACGAGTGCGAGACCACGATCGCCGCCGTCCGCGACGAGACGGGCATCGACGAGTACGCGCTGTTGTGGTCGATCAAGGAGTACAAGAAGACCCGCGTGCGCTACTTCACCGACGAGTGGGACGCCTGGCGCCAGGAGCACCTGCCGTCGCTCGCGTCGTCGGCGGCCGCGAGCTGAGCGCGTCGCCCCTGCCGTCGGCCGGCGTCTCGGCTGCCGGCATCGACGTCGCCCGCGCCCGCGCGGCAACGCCGGGCTGCCACGACGTCGTCCACCTGAACAACGCGGGCGCCGCGCTCCCCACGCGCCACGTGCTCGACACGGTCATCGACCACCTCGAGCTCGAAGCCCGCGTCGGTGGCTACGCGGCGGCCGACGCGGTCGCCGATCGATCGAACGCGGTGTACGACTCCGTCGCGACCCTGCTCGGCGCGCACCGCGACGAGATCGCGCTGATGGAGAGCGCGACGCGCGCCTGGGACATGGCGTTCTACGCGGTCGCCGCCCGATTCGAGCCCGGCGACGTCGTCGTCACCTCGCGCTCGGAGTACGTGAGCAACGCGCTCGCCTTCCTCCAGGTCGCCCGGCGGACGGGCCTCTCGGTGGAGGTGCTGCCCGACGACGAACACGGCGCGGTCGACGTCGACGCGCTCCGCGAACGGCTCGAGCGCGACCCGCCCGTTCGGTTGGTCGCGGTGTCGTGGATCCCCACCCAGGGCGGCCTCGTGAACCCGGCGGCCGCGGTCGGCGCCCTCGCGCGCGCGGCCGGGGTGCCCTACCTGCTCGATGCCTGTCAGGCCGTCGGCCAGCTGCCGGTCGACGTCGAGGCGCTCGGCTGCGACTTCCTCTCGGCCACGGGCCGCAAGTACCTGCGGGCGCCGCGGGGCACCGGCCTGCTCTACGTCCGACGCCCGTGGATCGAAGCGCTCGACCCGCCGTTCGTCGACGTGCACGCGGCTCGTTGGACGAGCGACAGCAGCTACGAATTGCGCGCCGACGCCCGCCGCTTCGAGAGCTTCGAGCACGGCGTCGCCGGTCGCCTGGGTCTCGGCGCCGCCGTCGACGAAGCACTGGCCTGGGGTGCCGACGCCATCGCCACACGAGTGCTCGCGTTGGGTGAGGCGCTACGAGGCAAGCTCGCCGCAGTGCCGCGCCTGGCGCTGCGCGACCTCGGACAACACCGGTGCGGCATCGTCACGTTCACCATCGAAGGCGTCGACCCGTTCGCGCTCGCCGCTGCGCTGCGCGAGCGGCACGTGAACATCTCGGTGTCGACGATCGACTTCGCCCGGCTCGACTTCGAGTCACGCGGCCTCGACGCCGTCGCCCGCGCGTCGGTGCACTACTACAACACCGACGACGAGCTCGACCGCCTCGTCGACGAGATCACCTCGATCACCCGCACCTGACAGCCCTCCAACCAACTGGCGTCAATTCGGCTGAATAATCCTGCCAATTTGACGCCAGTTCGCGGTCGGGAGGTCGTCAGGTGGTGCGTTTGGCGCGGGTGCGGCGACGGACTCGGGCGCCGGTGACACCGGCCGCGACCACGGCGCCACCCGCGGCCGCGACGATCGCGGCCGTGCGCGCGACGTGGCGCGGCGGCAGCGTCGCCAGCGCCTCGGCGATCGCGTCGGCGTTGGTGTGCCGCGGCGACCACCCGGCCGCGCGCAGCTTGTCGTTGCCGATGACCCACGGATGCACCAGGTAGGGCACGACGCCGGGCGGGATGTCGCCCATCCCGAGCTCCCAGGTGCGATGCAGCGCGCGTTCGAGCGCCTCCTGGGGGAACGCGGGCACGGGTGCGCGCGGGAGCAGTGCCCGCGCGGTGTCGGCGTCGAGCCAGCCGTCGGCGGCGACGTTGTACACGCCGGGCAGGTCCTCGGTCGCGACCAGCGCGAGCGCCGCGGCGAGGTCGTCGACGTGCACGACCTGCACCGGCATCGACGCGCCGCGCACGCGCAGCGGCGGTCGACCGAGGAGGATGCGCGCCGGGAGACGCTCAGCGCCCGGACCCACCACGGCAGCGGACCGCAAGGTCGTCACGACGACACCCTCGTGGTCCACCCGCCACTCGGCGAGCAATCGCTCGACCTCTGCGCCCTGCACCGCGGGCGAGAACGCGCCGTTGGGACGCAGCGGCGCGTCTTCCGTGAGCGGCAGCGGGTTGTTCGGCCACGCTCCGTACACGGTCGCGCTCGACACCCGCACGATCTTGCGCACACCGGCTTCGGCCGCCGCGGCGAGCACGCGGCGCGTGCCCTCGACGTTGACGCGCGCCATGAGCGCCTCGTCGGGCACCGGATCCACGACACCGGCCAGGTGCACGACCACGTCGACACCCTCCAGCACCGGCCGCAGATCGGTGCCCGCGATGTCGACACGTTGGAACGTGAGCTTCGCCGAGCGCGACTGCGGCTCGCGCACGTCGAGTGCGACGACGCGCTCGACTCCCTCCTGCGCCGCGAGCAGGGGGAGGAGTCGTTGGCCCACCAGGCCGGATGCGCCGGTGACGGCGATTGCAGGCACCTTCATACACTGGCCGCGTGGCCGACCTTCCTCGATCCGGCGAGCCCGACGATCCCGACGAGCCCCACGATCCCGACGAGCCCGATGACGCCGACCCCGGAGCCCGGGACACTCCCGCGCTCCCACCGTTCTTCGGGCTCGGCGGCGGGGGGGCCGGCAACGACGCTAGCCAGATCGACTTCTCGCAGGTCGACCTGAGCCAGATCATGCGCATGCTGCAGTCGACCGGCCCGGTGAATTGGGAGGTCGCCCGCCAGACCGCCGAGTGGGTCGCACTCGAAGGCAAGCCCGAGCCGACCGTGTCCGCCGCCGACCACGCGCAGTTCGACGAGCTCGCGCACGCCGCACAGACGCTCGTCGTCGCGGAGACCGGGCTCACCGCGACGTTCGCGACCCGGGTGGACACCGTCGGGCCCAAGGGCTGGGTCGACCTCCACCTCGTCGCGCTCCGCCCGGTGCTCGAGGCGCTGGCGTCGACGCTCGCGGAGGCCATGCAGCCCGACGACGGTGAGGACGACGCGGCCCTCGACGACGAGCTCGCCGGCATCGCCGGGATGGCGGGCCTCGGCGCCCTGGGTGGGCTC
>DASUMF010000064.1:0-2976 GCA_036277835.1 Acidimicrobiia bacterium | reverse complement strand
CTCGGCGCGCGCGCTCCCGTGCAGTGCAGTTGACGCCGGAACCGGATCACGGATCCATCGTCGACCTCGACGCCGCGCACGACCTCGTCGCGAACCATCTCGAAGGTCCGGTCGCAGCCGAGGACCACGTGCAGACGGTCGAGTACGACCCCGAGCTGCATCGCTGGTACGTGCGATTCACCTGCGACGCGCGCGACGCGACGACCATCTACTTCGACCTGCACCAGCGCACCCTGCGCTACGAGGTGTACTTCCTGCCGATCCCACCGGCGAACCTCGAGACGCTCTACGAATTGCTGCTCCGCGCCAACCACACGATGTACGGCGCGCGCTTCTCGATCGGCCCCGACGGCGACGTCTACCTCGTCGGGCGCGTCGCGCTCGAGCACCTGACCACCCACGAGCTCGACCGCATCATCGGCGTGCTCTACGAGCTCACCGACCGCTTCTTCCCTCCCGCCATTCGCATCGCATACCCGCGGCGGTGACACGCGCGGCGTCGCGTCGTCTCTCACTGCGACTCCACCGCGAGCTCGCCGTGCGCGTCCTCGGTATGGTGGGTCGATCGGCGCCGACGGGTGCCGTCAGGTGCGAGGCCCGAGGTGCAGGACGGTCGCCCCGTTCGGGGAAGTACGGGACCGACCCGATCGTTCCTCGGGCCCGCGCCGCGCTCGGGCCGGGTCCGGATCCTGGGCCGACGGCATGCCGCAACGACGTGCAACCAGGGGTGTGGCCACGGTTACCCTGACTCGATGAATCTGGGGCTGCTCGGAGGCGGTCGGATGGGCGAGGCGCTCGCGTCGGGCCTGATCGCGGCCGGCTGGGAGCCCGAGAGCATCGCGATCGCCGAGATCGACGCCGAGCGCCGGCACCACCTGGAGGCCCGACTGCCCGGCGCGCGGATCGTGCCGAGTCCCGCGTGGGCGGCGGCCGACGTCGACGTGCTCGTCGTCGCGGTGAAGCCCAGCGACGTCACCAGCGCACTCGAGGGGTCGGCCACGTCGCTTCCGGAGCACGCGCTCGTGTTGTCGATCGCCGCCGGTGTCAGCATCGCCACCCTCGAAGCCGCCGCGCCCGGACGACCGGTGGTCCGGGCCATGCCGAACACCCCCGCGCTCGTCGGTCTGGGCGCGTCGGCGATCGCGGCAGGCGGTCTGGCCACCGACGACGACCTCGATCTCGCGGAGCGCGTCCTGGGCGCGGTCGGCACCGTCGCCCGCGTGCCCGAGCACCAGCTCGACGCGGTCACGGGTGTGTCGGGGTCCGGCCCCGCCTACGTGTTCCTGCTGGCCGAAGCGATGATGGAAGCAGGTGTCCTCGTCGGCCTGCCGCGCGCGAGCGCCGACGCCCTCGTCCGCCAGACCTTGCTCGGCGCGGCGACGCTCCTCATGGAGAGCGGCGAGACGCCGGAGTCACTGCGCGCCGCGGTCACGTCGCCCGGTGGCACCACCGCGGCAGCGGTGAAGGAGTTCGAGACGCACGGGTTCCGCTCGGCGGTGCTCCACGCGGTGGAAGCCGCGGCACGGCGATCGCGCGAGATCGAGAGCGGCGAGTGACGCGTCGCCCCAAGTCGCGCCTCCCTCCGAAGCTGCCCGATCCGATTCGCGACCGCGCGCCTGCGGAGGAGCGGCCGCCGTCACTGGGTCAGCGATTGAAGGATGCGCGCGTGTCGGGCCGGAGCAACGAGTTCGGGCGCGAGGAGATCGCCGCGCTGATGCGGCGCGTCTCGCGCAACGACGAACGCGCGCTGCTCGGGTGCGCGCCGTTCGAGGGTGTCGCGCTCGCCGACGTCCAGGCGGCCGTCGCCGCGGTCTATGGATGGGACGGCGACGGCACGCGAGCCGCGATCGCGGCCCGCTGCACCATCGCGGGCTTCGACGCCGCGCTCGAACGCATCATGGAGGTCGCTCGTCAGGGTGGCCGGCTCGCGTTCGCGACCGCATGCCCGGCATCGCTGTTCGCGGTCCACCGCGCGCTCGCGGCCGAGGCCGCTCGCGCCGGCGGCGTGGTCTTCGACGCGGTCGAGTCGGCCACGATCAGCGACCGCGGGCAGCGAGCGACACGACTCCGCTGGATCGACCGGGTCGCGATGGTGAGCGACGGACGCGCGCTCCTCGACGGTGCGACCGCACGACGTGATGCGGCCGAGGAGCTCCTCTTCAACGTCGGCGCCGTCGATCTCGTGGTCGCGGACCGCGCCTTCGCCGGCGTCGCGCTCGCGGCGGGGCTCGAGGTCGTGGCGCTGGCGGGGCTCGACGCCCTCGCGTTCGCGGTGGCGCAGTGGCGAGGCATGGCGATGCGGGTCGTGCCGCTCGCGGAGCAGCGCCCGCCTGCGGCCTACGGCCCGCTCCTCGAGCTGCTCGACGCGTCGGCGTCGGCGCCCACCTCGGGCTGACGGGGTCCACTCCGGAGACCACGGGCATTCCCCCAGGTCACGGGGGTCACGCCCGCAGCGTGAGACCTCTTTTGCAACACGCGCCGCACCGGCGTACGCTCACCACGCGGGAAGCGGAAATTTGGAAGGGGTGAACCAAAGTGGCGCAATCTTTCGCCACGGCGCGGTTCCTCACCGTTCAGGAAGTCGCGGATCTGATGCGCGTCTCCACGATGACGGTGTACCGCATCATCAAGTCGGGAGAGCTCCCGGCAGTGCGCGTCGGACGTTCGTTCCGCGTGCGCGACGTCGACGTGGACAGCTACCTGGGTCAGCGGTACACACAGACCGGTTGAGCGGGACGCCTCCGCTCGTCTCCTAGCCTGCGGGCCGTGCTGATCGCGTTCGCGTCCGACTACGGGTTGCAGGACGAGTTCGTCGGCGTGTGCAAGGCCGTCATGCTCGGCCTGGCTCCCGGCACCGAGATCCTCGACATCGGCCACGAGATCCCCGCGCACGACGTGCGCGCCGGCTCCCTCATGCTGGTGCGGGCCGTCCAGTACCTGCCCGACGACACGATCGTGCTCGCGGTCGTCGACCCC
>DASUMF010000063.1:0-5993 GCA_036277835.1 Acidimicrobiia bacterium | reverse complement strand
CCGACGTTCACGGATGCCCGTGCGCTCGACGATCCACTGGTCACTGGTGTCGACGCGCGCCTCGAGCTCAGCGTTGGTGAGGCGCTGCCCGGGAAGCGCGGTGCCCCATCCGGAGATGCAGGCGCGCATCCTCAGGCGACTCGCAGCCAGGCGACCGGCTGACCTTCGCGCATGCGCTCACCCGCGGAGACGAGCATCCCGACGAGGCGTCCGGTGAAGGGGCTGCGCACCGGCGTGGACGTGCCCGGACCGTCGAGGTGACCGACGGTCTGACCCTCGTCGACCAGCGCGCCGGCGTCGACGTCGTCGAGCGGGCGGAACACACCCACCGAGGGGGCGATGATCATGCGCTCGGGGACGCCGAGTCCCTCGCCGTGCGTCAGCAGTGCCTCCATCGGTTACCGAACCTCCATGTGCTCACGAGCGGGGATGTCGAGGGGAGTCGCGATGTTGTGGACGGTCACGTCCGGTGCGCCGCGCTTGGCGAGCGCGGCGAGCATCGAGCCGTGACCGACTTCGAAGAACGTGGTCGCACCGAGGGCGACGAGCGTGTCCATCGTGGAGCGCCAGCGCACCGGTACCGAGACGTGGTCGGCGAGGCGGGTGCGCCAGCCGTCGGCGTCGGAGTAGGCCTGCGCGTCGTGGTTGGACACGACGGGCGCAGCCGGCGGGCTGAAGTGCACCGACGCGAGCTCGACGGTGAGCCCGTCGCTGGCGTCGTGCATGAGCGGAGTGTGGAAGGCGCCCCCGACGTTGAGCGGGGTCGCACGCTTCACGCCGATCTCCTTGGCGCGCTCGGAGCCCGCGACCACGCCGTCGGGCGTGCCGGCGATCACGACCTGGCCGGGCGCGTTGTCGTTGGCGACCCAGCAGGCGTCGGGTGCCGCGGTGCATGCGTCGTCGGCCTGCTCCGGCGTCGCGCCGAGCAGTGCGGCCATGCGACCGGGATGCGCGTCGGCCGCAGCCTGGGTGAGCTCGGCGCGCCGGGCGGCGAAGCGCACGCCCTCGTCGAACGGCAGCGCACCGGCGGCGATCAGCGCCGTGACCTGGCCAAGCGAGTGGCCCGCGAACGCGACCGGCGCGTCGGGGAGCGGCGCGAGCGCGTCCCACGCGACGAGCGAGGTGACGAGCACGGCGAGCTGTGCTTCGCGCGTGCGGGTGAGCGCCTCGGGCGGCGCGTCGGTGATCAGGTGAGCGAGGGGTTCCCCGAGCGCGGCCTCGGCGCGCTCGACGACCGCCCACGACGGGTGATCGCGCCACGCGCTGGCCATGCCTGCTTGTTGGGTCCCCTGGCCGGGGAAGATGATCGCGACGCTCACCGGTGAGATCTCCGACTGCCGGGCCGTGCCGGCGTCCTCGAGTAGTTCCTTCCGACACCGCCGCCCACATGGTGGTTACATCTCGCTCGTTCAGCCGGGCCGGCAGGTGCCTGTGAGAGAGTGTCGGTCATTACTCGCCGGTAGACCCGCTTACCGACGAGTAACCCGCACTTCTTCACACGCGCGAAACGTGCGCCGAGCGCGATCGACACGGAGGTTGGTGAGTCCATCGATGACGCCACACGAGTCCGACTCCCTGATCGCGCGACTCCCGCAGCGTCCGCCGTTCCTGTTCGTCGACGTGGTCGAGGAGTGCGTGCCCGCGGTTCGGGTCCGCGCGCGGTACCGCGTGACCGGCGACGAGGACTTCCTGCGGGGCCACTTCCCGGGCAACCCCATCGTGCCCGGTGTGATCATCGTGGAGGCGCTCGCGCAGGCTGCGTCCCTCGCGCTCGCCACCGACCCCCGCTACGAGGGCAAGCTCGCGCTGTTCGGCGGGGTGGAGAAGGTCCGGTTCCGGCGCGTCGTCCGGCCGGGCGACGAGCTCCTGCTGACGGCCGAGGTCGAGCGACTCAGCGCACGTGGCGGGTGGTCGCAGGTGCGGGCGAGCGTCGACGACGAGACCGCATGCGAGGCGCGCCTCTTCTTCGCGATCGGCTGACGACGGGCGAAGCCTCGGCCGAGGCTCTCGGCGCTAGTCGTCGAGGTCGCGCAGCTCGGCGAAGTCGGCGTCGTCGCTCGGGTCCTCCGCGCCGCGTTCGGTGAGATCGGACACGCGCGTCGTCGGGATCTCGCCCGTCGCCTCCTCGGGGTTCGGGCGGTGCAGCAGGAGCCGGGTCTCGACGTCCTTGTCGAGCGGTGGCTCCTCGCGCACCCTCTTCCAGGGCGCAACGATGATCAGGACCAGCACGACGACCGACAGGATCGCGATCGTGATCAGCACGATCGACGACACGGACACTGCCACGGGGAAGCTCACGAGCCCATTATCCCCCGTGGAGCTCGGATTCGATGCAACCCGGCCTGTGAGGCCCAGACTCGCGCCTGGCGCGCGATCATCTCGTGGTGAAGCAGCGAAGGCTCATCCGCCGGATCGTGTCGATCGCGGCCCTGACCGTCGTGGTGACCACCCTGGCGGCGATCGGGTTGAACGCCGAGGTCTTCGGAGGCTTCCAGCGTCGGGCGACCGATGCGCTCTTCCCGTCGGCACCCGACGACGGTGACATCGCGGTGGTCGGGTTCGACACCACGACGATCAACACCGAGGGCCTGGGCAACCCCCTGCCGCGCGCCAAGGTGGCGCAGATGGTCGACAACCTCAAGGCGGCCGGCGCGCGCGTCATCGCATTCGACGTCATCTACCGCACCGAGCAACCCGGTGACGACGTGTTGCGGGACGCGATCGACCGGGCGGGCAACGTGATCCTCGCACGCGAGCCCACCATCGGCCCGACGAGGGACGGCATCTACACGACGAAGGACATCAGCGCGCTCTCGCCCGTGCTCTCGGAGTCGAACCACGCCGAAGGCCAGGTGCACCTCAACAAGGACCCGAGCGACGGCATCAGTCGCAGCGTCCCGCTGGTCGTCTCCAACGAGGACGACACCGAGTTCGTGCCGGCGCTCTCGGTCATGGCCGTGATGCTCGATCGTGGGATCAGCCCGAGCCAGTTCATCGTCCGCAAGGACGGCATCCAGATGGGCAATCGCTTCGTGCCGACCGAGGACGCGAAGTCGCTCACGTTGAACTTCTCGCCAGAACTGTCGACCACCGCGAACGTCATCTCGGCGGCCGACGTCATCAACGGCACCTTCCCCAAGAAGAAGGTCGACGGCAAGATCGTCTTCATCGGAGCGACCGCCACGACCCTCGGTGACGTCAAGACCGCGCCGGTGAACAAGTCGACCGACCTTCCCGGGGTGATGTTCCACGCCAACGCGGCGAACACCATGCTCACCGGTACCTACCTCGAACCCGTCGACAACACGCAGACGCTGCTCTGGGTCGCGGCGCTGACCGCGCTCATCGGAACCGCGGTCCTCCTCCTGCCCCTCTGGATGTCGATCCTCTTCACGGTCCTGCTCGGCGCGGGATACATCGTGTTCGCGTTCCAGCAGTTCAACAGCGGCAACGTGCTCAACTTCGTGTACCCGTCGCTCGCGGTGATCGTCGCGTTCATGGGCGCGCTCGGTGTGCGCTACTTCGGCGAGACGCGTCAACGTCGTCACATCACCACGCTGTTCTCGCAGTACGTCCCCGAAGCGGTGGCGCAGCGCCTCGTCGACGAGGACCGGGCATCGATCGCGGTCGAGGGCGAGCGCCTCGACATGACCGTGCTGTTCTGCGACCTCCGTGGGTTCACCGCGATGTCGGAGAACCTGGAGCCGGCCATCGTCCGCACGATGCTCAACCACTACTACGACCGCGTCACCGACGTGGTCCTGGCCATGGACGGCACGCTCATGAAGTACGTGGGCGACGAGGTCTTCGCGGTGTGGGGAGCGCCGCTCCCGAGCAGCGATCACCCGACGCGGGCGCTCGAGTGCGCGATCGCCATCCAGGCGCTCACGCCGGACCTCAACCGCGAACTGGTCGAACAGGGCGCGCCGGAGGTGTCGTTCGGCATCGGCCTCAACACCGGCGAAGCGGTGGCCGCGCACTTCGGTGGTGGTCGAAGACGTCAGTACGACGTGGTCGGCGACACTGTGAACGTCGGCGCGCGCCTGTGCTCGGCGGCCGGACGCGGTGACATCATCCTGTCAGATCAGGTGCTGTCCCGCGTCACGTCGCCACCGCCCGTCGAGCCGGTCGGACCGATCGAATTGAAAGGTGTGAGCCGCGAGCTCCGCCTCTGGCGAGTGGTGCGTTCTGGGTCGGCTAGCCTTCCGGAATCCGTTGTGGCACGTGAAGCGGCCGCCGCGGTTCCGGAAGGGTGAAGTGGGCCGGAAGAGCAGGGGAAGCGCGATGAGCACGAACACGAAGCTTCGGTTCAGAGCACTGCCGATCGTCGTGCTCGTCTGCACGGCGATGGCAGCGACGATGATCGCGACCGCAGGAGTCGCGGGCGCGGCCGCACCGCTCGCGAACCTCAAGATCACCGACGAGAACGTCACGGTCAAGCAGAAGGGCGCCTCCGACTTCGTCGCGGCGAAGGAGGGCCAGGCGCTCAAGCAGGGCGACACCATCAAGACCGACGCGAACGGCCGGGCCGAGATCGACTACACCGACGGCTCGCTCACCCGCCTCGCCGGCTCGACGGTGTTCACCATCTCCAAGCTCACCAACGAGCGCGGTGGTCGCCAGACCCAGGGCACCCTGTCGGTCGGCGAGACGTGGAACCGTGCAGCCAAGGTCTCCGAGACGGGATCGTTCGAGGTGAAGGCCGGAGGAACGACGGCTGCCGTCGAGGGCACCGCCTTCGTCGTCAGCTGCGTCCCGAAGGAGAACGGCAAGCAGGAAGTCACCTGCACCGTCACCGCGGTCGTCGACGACATCAAGGTCAGCAGCGACGCGTGGGACGTCACCTCGGTGACGAACGCCTCCTAAGAGTCACATGGAGCAGCCGCACCGCTCGGAGCGGGGTCGTCGTGCCCCCTCCGGCCGCTGGATCCGGACGGCAGCCGCCGCGCTCGCCGTGATCACGCTCGCCGCGTTCGCAGCGAGCTGCAGCAGCGACGACTCGTCCGACTCGTCGAAGTCGGACTCGTCGTCGCAGTCGAAGTCCGGTTCCAAGTCGTCGTCCGGGTCGTCCGGGTCGTCGACGGCGCAGCAGGCATCGGTTGCCCCCGAGGGCGCCGAAGCCGCGGTTGCGAAGTACGTCGAGAGCCAGGGCCACGTCTACGCGGGCGACTGCGCGAACGCGACGTTGCCGAAGGACAAGGGCAAGTGGTGCTCGACGCTCGCCGAGGGTGACGACACCAGCAACTCCAAGACGTATCTCGTCGGACCGGTCGGCGAGAAGCCGGTGAGCAAGGTCACCGTCACGCGCAACGGTCAGGTCCAGCTCACACCGGGTGTCGAGGTCGGGGTCGCCAACGGCAACGTCGGCGTGCCGCGTGAGCTCACCGCTTCGGAGATCGCCGGCAACACCTTCATCTCCGGCAACCTGCTGGCCGACCAGGCGCTGGGCATCGGCAACGGCCTGGCCGATCGCCCGGCCGGCGTGCCCGACACGGGCGGCGACGGCACCGGCGGCCCGACAGGCACCCCGCCGCCACCTCCGCCTCCGCCCCCGACCGTCATCGTCCAACCGGGAGCGGGCGACGACCAGTACCCGCCCGACGGCGTCATCGTCATCGAGAACCCCAACGTGCAGCCGGGCGGCGAAGCCGTCTTCCGCGGCGGTGGTTGCACGGGCAACGAGGTGCTGCAGGTCAGCTTCGACGGCCGTCCCGTCGGCACGATCACGTCCGACGCGCAGGGCAACTTCGCCGGGTCGATCTCGATCCCGCCGGGGACCACGCCCGGTGCCCACACCCTCACCGTGAAGGGTGCGGTCTGTGAGCTCAACGCCACCATCACCGTCGGCGGGGCGCTCGCGTTCACCGGCTCCTCGAGCCACACGATGACCTACGCGCTCGGCGGGTTCGCTGCAGTCGTCGTCGGACTCGTGCTCGTGGTCGGCGCACGTCGCCGTCGTACGACGCGGGGGTCACGGGCGAGCTCGAGCTCCG
>DASUMF010000062.1:0-3673 GCA_036277835.1 Acidimicrobiia bacterium | reverse complement strand
GTCGACGTCGCCGAGCTCTACGACGGCTTCACGTTCCTCACCTTCGCGTGGCTGGAAGCGCTCGGCTTCTGCGGCGACGGCGAGAGCGGTCCGTTCGTGGAGGGCGCCGCCAACATCGCGTTGGGCGGTCGACTCCCGCTGAACACGTACGGCGGGCAGCTCTCGGCGGGGCGCATGCACGGCTACTGGGTGCTGCACGAAGCCTGCGTGCAGCTGCGCGGCGAGGGCGGCGCCCGTCAGGTGGACGGCGCCGAGGTCGCGGTGGTGTCGAACGGCGGCGGCCCCATCGCCGGCTGCATGCTCCTCACCCGTTGACGCAGCTCGCTGCCCGAGCGCGAGCGGCGAGCCGCGTGTTTTGACCCGCGAGGGTGCGCTGCCCGAGACTCTCGCGACGACACCTGAGCGCATCGGAGCCCGCACCATGGAGACGGACCTCTCGTCCGACCAGGAGTTCTTCCAAGAGACGACCCGCAAGTTCCTCGAAGCCGAGAGCCCCACGAGCGTGCTGCGTGAGCTGCGCGACGATCCCGTCGGGTTCGGCGCCGGCTACTGGTCGCAGGCCTGCGAGCTCGGCTGGACGTCGCTCCTCGTGAGCGAGGACGCCGGCGGCGGCAGCATCAGCGGCAGTGGCGTCGTCGACCTCACGCTCGTGGCGCACGAGATCGGCCGGCACGCCGCGCCCGGGCCGCTGCTCGCCACCAACGTCGTCGCCGCCGCGCTCTCCGCCGGCGCCAACACCGACGACCAGCGCGACGTGCTCGCCGGGATCATCGCGGGCGAGGTGATCGCTTCGTGGGCCTGGGCAGGCAAGCGGCCGGCCGACGCCCTGGGCGCCGCCGGCGTCACCGCGACCACGACGGGCGACGGGTGGACGCTCGCCGGTGAGGCCCGTCCGGTCGAGGCCGGGTCGCAGGCCCAGTGGTTCCTCGTGACCACCACCGCTGATGGCGGGCCCCTCCAGTTCCTCGTGCCCGCCGACGCCGACGGCGTCACGGTGAAGGCGCTCGACGGCATCGACCTCACGCGCCGCTACGCGAGCGTCACCTTCGACGGCGTCGCGGTCGACGCGAGCGCGCTCGTCGGCGACGCAGGCACCGCGGCCGACGCGATCGAGCACCAGCTCCAGCTCGCGCTCGTCATCCAGACCGCCGAGACCGTCGGCGCGATGGATCGCGCGCTCGAGATCACGATCGAGTGGGCATTCGACCGCTACTCCTTCGGTCGGCCGCTCGCGTCGTACCAGGAGCTCAAGCACCGCTTCGCCGACATGAAGACGTGGCTCGAAGCGAGCCACGCGATCGCCACCGACGCCACCCGCGCCGTGCAGGACGAGTCGCGCGCCGCGGAGAAGCTCGTCAGCGTGGCGGCGTCGTACGTCGGCGACCAGAGCGTCGCCCTGATCCAGGACTGCGTGCAGATGCACGGCGGCATCGGCGTCACGTTCGACCACGACATGCACCTGTACCTGCGACGCGCCGCGCAGAACCGGGTGCTGTACGGCGATCCGGGCGAGCATCGCCTGCGCATCACCGCGCTGCTCGAGCGCGACGAACCCACCGCAACCGGGGAGGCAGCGTGACCGACGTGCTCGACACCGCGACCGACATGGAGCCGGTCGACGACTTCCGTCACCGCGCCCGAGCGTGGCTGAAGGAGAACGTGCCGCCCTCGCGTGGAGCCGGCGGCATGTCGTTCGGCGGCACCGGCACCGCCGAGGAGGAGCTCGCCGACGTGCAGCGCAACCGCGACCTCCAGCGGTTGTTCTTCGACGGCGGCTTCGCGGGCATCTGCTTCCCGAAGGAGTACGGCGGCCAGGGCCTCTCCCCCGAGCACCAGGCCGCGTTCAACGAGGAGCTCACCGGCTACGACTACTCGGCGCGCATCCAGGTGCCGACGTTCCAACCGTGCGCGACCGTGCTCCTCGAGTTCGCGACCGAGGAGCAGAAGCGGGAGCACTTCCCCCGAATCTTCAAGGGGGAGGAGATCTGGATGCAGCTGCTCTCGGAGCCGTCCGGCGGTTCCGACGTCGCCGGCGCGCAGACCAGCGCGGTGCGCGACGGCGACGAGTGGGTGATCAACGGCTCGAAGATCTGGACCACCGGCGCGTGGTGGTCCGACTGGGGCCTCGCGCTCGTGCGCACCAACCACGACGTGCCGAAGCACCGTGGGCTCTCGGTGTTCATCTTCGAGCTGCACCAGCCCGGCATCGAGATCCACCAGATCGAGATGGTCAACGGCGCGAAGGAGTTCTGCCAGGAGTTCATCACCGACCTGCGCGTCCCCGACTCGGCGCGCATCGGCGAGGTCGACGACGGGTGGACCGTCGGCATCCGGTGGATGTACTACGAGCGCAGCCTCGGCGGCCGGAGCCCGTTCATCACCCGCCCGGCGGGCGCGACCCGCGGCGGAGATGGTGCGAGCGGCGACCCGATGCTCAGGCTCGCCCGGCGCGCGGGCAAGCTCGACGACCCTCGCACCCGCGAGCTCGTCGGTGAGGCACACGCGCTCGGTGTCGTCGGGCGCTCGCTCTCGAACCGTCTGGCGTCGATGATCGCGACGCGTCAGATCACCGATCAGGCTGCAGGCATCGGCCGCGTGTTCAGCGGCGAGAGCGCCGTCCGCAACTCCGACATCTCCTACGCCATCGCGGGGAGCTCGGGGGCGGTGTGGGATCCCGACGACCACAGCGACGTCGCACTGGGCGCAACCGGCACCGGGTTCCTCACCCGCCAGGCCGCGTGCATCGCGGGTGGCACCACCGAGATGTCGCGCAACGTGATCAGCGAGCGCGTGCTCGGGATGCCGCGCGAGCGCACGATGGACAAGGACGTGCCGTTCAAGGACGTGCCGAAGGGCCCGCCGTCAGGGCGCTGAGCAGGTCGAACCGACTCAGCCCTGCGCCCGCTCCGCGTCGTAGGCCGCGGCGGCAGCGCGGGCGTCGTCCTGACTCACGCTCTCCTTGCCGCGTCGACGCAGGTCGAGCGCGGCGTCGACCGCGGCGTCGTCGGCACCGCGCGCCCGCATCCACGCGCCGAACGTGTCGAGGTCGCGCGCCAGCGCGGCCTGCATCGACGGGGTCTGGTCGGTGACGACCTCGGTGTCCCAGGCGCCGAAGCCGCCGAACGCGCGCTCCATGTATGCGACGGCGTCGTCGTCGCCCTCCCAGAGGAGCACCATCGAGAGCGGCTGCGTCGCGGTGTAGAGGTACGTCTGGAGCGCCAACGACGCCGGCACGTCGCCCTGCCAGAGGCACGCGATGAACTCGGAGAACGTGGTCGGCTCCGGCGAGAAGCGCGAGAGGTGCAACATGAGCTCGCGCCTCAGCGGATCAGTGCCTTGGCGACCGTCTCCTGGCCCGCCAACCACGTGTCGAGGTCGCCACGGTCGGGCGCCACGTGGAGGTTGTCGACACCCGCGGCGCGGAACTCGTCGGCCGCGTCGGTCATCGCGCTCTGCTCCATCGTGGTGACGTCCCAGCCCACCCGGGCCGAGATCACGAACTCATCGTCGGGCCGCCGCTCGCGGAGCCGCTCGATGATCACCTTCATCTCTGCCGGCGACGGGCCCAGCGCGTGATAGCCGTCGTTGCGCAGTGCCCGCTCGAGCGCCGCCTCGGCGCCGCCGCCGATCCAGATCGGGATGCGGTGCGCGGGCTGCGGCAGCACTCGGATCT
>DASUMF010000061.1:0-2831 GCA_036277835.1 Acidimicrobiia bacterium | reverse complement strand
AAGCGACGGTCGGGCGGATCGGCGCGGCGGGTGGCGAAGCGGTGGCAGTCGGCGGCAACGTCGCGCGCCCCGCCGACGTGCAGCAGATGGTCGCCGCCGCCGAGACACACTTCGGCCCGGTCGACATCCTCGCCTGTATCGCCGGGGTGCTCCGAACAACCTCCGGGGCCGAGAAGATCAGCGAAGACGAGTGGGACCTCGTCCTCGACGTCAACCTGAAAGGGATGTTCCTCGTCACGCAGACGGTTGCTCCGGCCATCGCGCGATCAGGCGGAGGCAGCATCGTGAACATGTCGACGATCGAAGCTCATCGCGCGATGCCCGACATGGGTGTGTACGGCGCGATGAAGGCCGCGGTCGCGCACCTCACGATGACCCTGGCCGTCGAGCTGGGGCCCCACGGCATCCGGGTGAACGCGATCGCGCCCGACCTCTTCCCCAACGAGACGACCGCCGCCGCCGGGTTCGGTGCCGGCGACGCCGACAGCCCGCTCACCGACGTGGGGTATCAGATCGCGGTACCGCTCGGCCGCACGGGCGAGGAGCACGAGGTCGCCGGCCCGGTGCTGTTCCTCGCGTCCGACCTGTCGTCGTACATCACGGGCACGACCGTCCACATCGACGGCGGCACGCTCGCGACGGGCGGGTGGTTGCACTGGCCGGAGGGGTACCGAAACACCATTCCGCACTCGGTGCTGGAGCACCTCGAGCGCTGACCGCTCGCGGATTCGGCTCGGCCGCACGACCGGGGTACGGTTCGGCTCGCAACGACGGATGGGGCGACGAGCCGCCCGACACGAGCTCGGACCGGGGGAGCACCGCATGGAGTTGGAGATCACCGAGGACCAGCAATTCTTCGTGGAGACGACGCGCCGCTTCCTCGACGAGCGGTCCACGACTGCAGCGCTCCGCGACATGCGCGACGACCCGATCGGGTTCGCGCCCGACTACTGGAAGCAGGGCGCCGAGCTCGGCTGGACGTCGCTGCTCGTCTCCGAGGACGACGGTGGCGGCACCATCTCCGGCCGGGCCGTCCCCGACCTCGCGTTGGTCGCGTTCGAGTTCGGCAAGCACGCTGCGCCCGGACCGCTGGTGCCCGAAGCCGTGGTCGCCGGCGCGATCTCACGCCGTGGCACCGACGAGCAGAAGGCGGCGCTCGAAGGGCTGCTCAGCGGTGAGCTCATCGCCGCGTGGTGCTACGGCGAGCCCACCCGGCCCGCCCGGCTCGGCAACCTCGCGACGGAAGCGGTGGCGAGTGGCGACGGTGTTCGTCTCTCGGGGGTGAAGGGACCGGTCGAGGCCGGGGCGCAGGCGCAGCTGCTCCTCGTGACCGCGCGCACCGGTGACGGCCTCACGCAGCTGCTGGTGCCGGCCGACACACCAGGCGTGAAGATCACGCCGCTCGACGGGCTCGATCTCACCCGACGGTACGCGACGGTCGAGTTCACGAACGTCGAGCTTCCCGCATCGGCGGTGCTCGGCGAGCTCGGCGGCGCGGATGCCGACGTCGACTGGCAGCTCCAGGTCGCGATCGCGCTGCAGCTCGCCGAGATGGTCGGTGCCATGGACCGCGCGTTCGCGATGACGGTCGAATGGTCGTTCGACCGCTACTCGTTCGGCCGCCCGCTCGCGTCGTACCAGGAGCTCAAGCACCGCTTCGCCGACATGAAGCTCTGGCTGGAGGCATCGCACGCGATCGCGGATGCTGCGGCCGCCAAGGTCGAGGACGGCGAGCCCGAGGCGTGGGACTACCTCTCCGCGGGCAAGGCCTACATCGGCCACTACGGCGTCGAGCTCATGCACGACTGCGTGCAGATGCACGGCGGCATCGGCGTCACGTTCGAGCACGATCTGCACCTCTTCCTGCGGCGCGTCACGGTCGACTCGTTGCAGTTCGGATCGGTCACGGAGCACCGCGAACGCCTGACCGCGGCGCTCGAGGCACAGGAGGAAGCGGCATGACGACCACCGAGACTTCACCGACCGACGTCGAGGATCTCGATTCGTTCCGGGACCGGGCCCGCACCTGGATCCGCGCCAACCTCGCCCCGGTCGAGTCTCGGCGTGGGTTCGGCGAGTGGACCGACGACGAGGAGCTCGTCGAGATGACGCGCCAGCGCGGCCTGCAGCGCCAGCTGTTCGATGCCGGGTTCGCCGGCATCGTCGTGCCGAAGGAGTACGGCGGTGCGGGGCTCACGCCCGCGCACGCGCAGGTGTTCAGCGAGGAGATCGGGGGCTACGACTACCCGACGATGCTCGGCGTGCCCAACTTCACGCCGTGCATGGCGGTCATCCTCGAGTTCGGCACCCACGACCAGAAGCTGCGGCATCTCCCGCCGATCCTGAAGGGCGAGCACGTCTTCGTGCAGTTCCTCTCGGAGCCGAGCAGCGCGTCCGACGCAGCCGGGGCGCGCACGACGGCCGTGCGCGATGGCGACGAGTGGCTCTTGAGCGGGTCGAAGATCTGGAGCTCCGGCGCCTGGCGCGCCGACTACGGCCTGTGCCTGGCGCGCACCAACTGGGACGTCGAGAAGCACCGCGGTCTCACCGTGTTCCTGGTGCCGGCGCACGCGCCGGGCGTCGAGATGCACCGCATCGAGATGCTCAACGGGTCCAAGGAGTTCTGCCAGGAGTTCTTCACCGACGTGCGCATCCCCGACGCCGACCGCATCGGCGGCATCGACGACGGGTGGACGGTCGGGATCCGGTGGCTCTACCACGAGCGCAGCTTCGCTCTGTCGCCGCACCTCATCCGACCGCCGGGCGCCGGCGCGTTCGGTTCGACCCCCGACACCGGGCTCGTGAAGCTCGCTCGGGAGTCGGGTCGCATC
>DASUMF010000060.1:0-3301 GCA_036277835.1 Acidimicrobiia bacterium | reverse complement strand
ACCGGCCCGACGGGTCGGGTCGCCACCCTGACTCGGTCGATTCGAGGACGTCGCTCATGGTCGGCTCCGGGTGTGCACTGCTTCGAGAGGCCCCGCCTCTGCCCGGATGATCGGCACCGACGCCGACGACCTTGACCGTTGTCACATTCGGGCGAGCTCCAGGATGCTGGCGTGGACGGCCGGCGGACCGGCAACGATGTCGCCCGAGGTCAGCCAGGCCCGCTCGTCGCCCTCCCAGTCGGTGACGACGCCACCCGCTTCACGAACGAGCAACGCCCCGGCGGCGACGTCCCACGTGCCGAGCGCCTGCTCGAAGTAGCCGTCGAGCACGCCCGCCGCGGTGAAGCAGAGGTCGAGGCTCGCGGCCCCGGCGCGCCGGAGGTCTTCGAAGGTGCGCAACGCCCGCTCGAACGTCGGCAGGTACCCGTCGAGGCGTTCGCGCTTGGCTCGGAACGGGAACCCGGTGGCACAGATCGCGCTCGGGACGGGCCGGTCGCTCACGCGCATCGCCTCGCCGTTGCGGTACGCCCCGCCGCCGAGCCGCGCCCAGTACGTGTCGCCGAGGATCGGCGCGTCGACCACGCCGACGACGGGCACGCCGTCGGCGACGAGCCCGATCGACACCCCCACCACAGGGAACCCGTGGACGAAGTTCGCGGTGCCATCGAGCGGGTCCACGAACCATCCGACGTCGGCGCGCTCTCCCCCGCTCTCCTCACCGAAGAACGCCACCCCCGGCGCAGATGCCGCGAGCGCGTCGCGCACCGCGCGCTCACTGGCGTGGTCGGTGTCGCTCACGAAGTCGCCCGGCGCCTTCTCCCGTACGTTGCGCGCGGCACCGAACGCGTCGCGCACGATCCGACCGCCCTCGGCTGCGGCGTCGAGCGCGGCCCGGAGCAGCACGTCGAGATCGAGGTCGTCGACCACGGTCATGGCGTGAGCCCGGCGCGCAGCTCCGCCAGGAGCTCCTGCGTGCACGCCGCGAGGAGTTGACGTCGCTCTTCGGGGTCGGCGACCACGAGCTCACGGTCGAGCGCGTCGACCACGACCGCGCCCGCCTCGCGACACACGAGCAGGCCGCCCAGGTAGTCCCACCCGTGGTGCGCGCTGTCGGTCGCGTCGAGGAGACCGTCGACGTTGCCGGCCGCGACGTCGCACAGCATCAGCGCCGACGACCCGAGCGCGCGGAACTGCCGCCACGGCAGCTCGTGCTCGGGCATCGCCACGAGCCCGATGACCGACCGCTCGATCGAGGTGGTGCTCGCCGCCGTGAGCTCGGCGCCGTCGAGCCAGGCGCCCTCGCCGCGCACCGCCGTGTACGCCGCGCCGGTGGCCGCGTTCTCGACCAACGAGCAGAGGAGCCCGTCGGCGTCGATGGCACACACCGAGATCCCCCAGTACGGGATGCCCCGCGCGCAGTTGGTGGAGCCGTCGACCGGATCCAGGACCGCGGTGACGCCGGCGTCCGGGTCGCCGGTCCAGCCCGACTCCTCGCTGAGCACGCGGAGCCCGGCGGCGTGGAGCACGGGCACGACCGCGGCGTCGGCGACGGTGTCGAGGTGGTACTGCCCCGGTCGGTCGGTGCGGGCACGGCGCGCCGCGCCCACGAGCGGGAGCAACGACGCGCGCTGCGCGTCGGCGGCACGCGCGAAGACGTCGAGCAGCGCATCGGGTGTCATCCCGGCAGAAGTCGTCCCGCCGGAGCTCATCGAGGCGCGACCGTGACCAGCGCGTTGTAGTCCGGCACCCCCGACTGCGCGTCGCGCTTGCTCCCGCGGAGCAACACGTTGCCCTCGGGGAAGAACACCTGCACGTTGCCGGGTGCGACCGCCGCGACGTGCACCCGCGCCGCAAGCTCGCCGTGGTCGGAGCGGATCGTGACGGGCGCGCCGTCGACGAGCCCGAGCGCTGCCGCGTCCTGCGCGCACATGAAGAGCGCGTCGCGTCGAGCGCCCGTGAGCGGGTCGCGATCGGCGTGCACCATCGTGTTGAACTGCTTGCCGCGCCGCGTGCTCAACCGGAACATGCCGTCGGGCACCCCTGGATCACGGGGCCGCACCGTGGTGAAGTGCGCCTTGCCGTCGGCGGTCGGGAACACGCCGCCTTCGCACAGCCGCGCGCCGCCCCATTGCACGGCGTCGCCGGTGGTGTGCAGCGTCTCGACCCCGGCATAGCTCGGCACGACTGCAGCGATCTCGGCGCGGATCTCGTCGCCGGACGCGAAGTCGACGAGGTGCGCCCGATCGGGATCCACCCGCCGGGCGACGTCGAGGAAGATCTGCCACTCGCTGCGCGCCTCACCCACCTGGTGGCCGGGGATCTCCGGGCTGAACGCCACCCGGCGTTCGGTGGTGGTCGAGGTGCCGCCTCCCGACTGCTCGTAGCGCGTGGCGGCGGGGAGGAGCACGACCACGTCGGCGGGGTCCTGGAGCATCTGGCTCGACACGACGATGTCCTGGTGGACGCGCAGCGGGACCCGCGCGAGGGCATCGGCGACGCCGATCGGATCGGGCAGCACCTCGAGGAAGTTGCCGCCGGACGACCAGAGCACGTCGAGCTCGCCGCGCCGTGCCGCATCGAGCATCGCCTCGGCGGTGAGGCCCTCGCTCGCACCGACGTCGAAGCCGTAGCGCTCCGACAGCGCGGCAGCGGAAGCGGCGTCGATCCCCACACCCCCCGGGAAGGCGGTCGCGTAGGCACCCATCTCCGCGCCGCCCTGCACGCCGGAGTGGCCACGGATCGGCATCAGGCCCGCGTTGCGCCGCCCGACGTTGCCACGCGCCAGACCGAGATTGACGATCGCGGCGACGTTGTCGGACCCGTGCTCGTGTTGGGTGATGCCCATCGACCACACGAGCACCGACGAACTCGCGTCGCGGTACATGCGAGCGAAGCGCTCCATGTCGGCGCGCGTCGCGCCGGAGAGTCGTTCCAGCTCCTCGAACGACTCCTGTTCCAGCTCGGCGAGGAGCTCGTCGAACCCGACGGTGCTCTCACGGACGAAGCCGCGGTCGAATCCCCCCTCGGCCAGGAGCACCTTGAGCACGCCGTTGAGGAAGGCGACGTCGCCACCGGTGTGCACGCCGAAGAACTCGTCAGTCATCTGGGTGCCGAACATCGCGCTCTCGATGTTGCTCGGGACCCAGTAGCGGTCGAGTCCGGGCTCGCGCACGGGATTCACGACCGCGACCATCGCGCCACGCTTGCGCGCCAGGAAGAGGTACTTCATGAACACGGGCTGTGCGTTGGCGACGTTCGCGCCGAAGAGCACGATGAGATCGCTGCCGATGACGTCGGTGTA
>DASUMF010000059.1:0-2508 GCA_036277835.1 Acidimicrobiia bacterium | reverse complement strand
GTCGGCACGAACCCGACCCGGGCCCCGTCGCGCCGCGCGGCGTCGCAGCGCGCCCGGAGCTCGTCGACGGTGGTGACCGTGATCACGGCCGGTCCTCGCGATCGGAGCGGGCCGGGTCCGACGAGCTCTCGTCGAGCACGGCGCGCTCGAGGTCGGCGTCGTCGCGGCCGGTGAGTCGGAGCGCGGCCGCCGCGACCGCCCGATACGTGGCGCGCTCGTCGGGTGCGATCGCCTCGAGGTGCCGCACGACGGTGTCGACGTCGCCGCGGGCGACGGGGCCCGTGAGCGCGTCGACCGGGCCGAGCGTCTCCACGTTGTCGACGGTGGCCCGGACCAGCGGCAGGAGCGCCTCGGGCGGGATCCCGGCCACGGCGGCGAGCCGGGTCGCCTGGCCGAGGAGGGCGACGAGGTGGTTGCTCGCGACGGTGGCGGCGGCGTGGTAGGTGGCCCGTCGGTCGGCGTCGACGCGGAACGGCCGCATCCCGAGCGACACCGCGATCCGCTCGACGTCGTCGGGCCCGTCGACGGCGCACCACGCGCCAGGCAGGCGGGCCGCGCCGAGGTCCGCGGAGGGCAACGACTGGAGCGGATGGAGCGAACCGAGGCGCACGTCGGGACGCGCGAGCGCGAGCTTGTCGAGCTCGTCGAGCGTGCACGCGCCGGAGAGGTGCAGCACGAGCGCACCGGGCTCGAGGCCCGGCGACAGCGCGTGGGCGGCTTCGGCGATCGCCGCATCCGGCGTCGCGACGAGCACGAGATCGGCGCCGCGCCCGGCCTCCGCGACCGCGCGAGCCTCTGCACCGAGCCGCGCAGCGGCTGCGACGACGCTCGGCGCGTCGGCGGCGCGACCGGCAACGGCCACGGGCGTCCACCCGCGCGCGACGAGTGCCGTCGCCACCGTGGTGCCGGCGCGTCCAGGGCCCACCAGGGCGAACGCCCGCTGCGCGTGTGCGTGCAATCCGAACCTCTTCGTTCCAGCCCCTGGGTGGGGTGCCGGACTACTCGGGTACCCGCAACTCTATCCCCACACGCCTGACCCCTGTCTGGTCGGGGCCGCCGTCGGCGCCTCGGTCGACCGGTCGGCCGTCGGCCCACCTGGGATCGAGGTCGGACAGCGGAACGACGACGAACGCCCGCTCCCCCAACCGGGGATGGGGCACCTCGAGATCGGGCTCGTGGATCTGCTCCTCGCCCACGAGCAGCACGTCGACGTCGAGGGTGCGCGGTCCCCACCGCTCCCGCCGCACCCGGTGCGCGGCCGCTTCGAGGCCCTGGCCCACTTCCATGAGCTCGCGAGCGGCGAGCGCGGTGTCGACCGCCACCACCGCGTTGAGGTAGTCGTCCTGGGGCGGGCCGCCGACCGGAGTGGTCTCGTAGACGGGTGAGACCGCGACCACGTTGATCCCGGGCGTGACGGCAAGCCCGTCGACCGCGGCCTGGAGGTGCGCGGCGCGGTCGCCCAGGTTGGAGCCGATCCCGAGGTAGGCCCGTCGGGTGGGCGGGCTCACTGCTCGATGCGGACCGCGACGTGGTCGACCATCGCGCGCACCGGTGGGTGGAGCTTGCGCACCGTGACCGCGACCGACGTGACCCGTTCGTCGACGCGGCAGACCTCCGCGATGCGGGTCGCGAGGCGTTCGAGCAGCTGGTAACGCTCCGAGCGCACGACCCGGCTGATCGCCTCCGCGACCGCCGAGTAGTCGACCGTGTCGTCGAGCGCATCGGACTCGCCGGCCCGCTCGAGGTCGACGACGAGCTCGACGTCGACCTCGAAGGGCTGCGGGCGGGTCTGCTCCTCGGGGAGCACGCCGTGCACGCCGAGCTCGCGCAGGCCCGCGATCACGATCTTGCCCATCAGGTGATCAGCCCCGCGAGCCGCGCTCGGACGACGACGGCTGCACCATCTCTTCGGTGACGGTCACCGACACGATCTCGCGCGCGACGGCGCCGAGCTGGCGACCGGTGATCTTCTCGATCACCACGACTGCGTGCGGGCCTTCGGCGACGAGTCCCGAGTAGAGGAGGTAGCCCGCGAGGACGCCGAGCAGGCGGTCGCCGAACTCCTCGTGGTGGATGAGGATCCGCTCGTTGGGATCCGCCAGCCAGGTGGCGAGCGTCGCGTAGAGCTCCGGGAGGCGTTCGGGCCACTCGTCGTGACGACCGATCGGGACGTGGGCGTGCGGGATGCCCGCCTCGTCGTAGGCGTGGAGGTTGTGCGGCGAGTCGAGCACCGAGAGGAGGTGGGTGAACCCGTGCCCGATCAGCCAGATGAGCTCTTCCTGCCGGCGCACCTTGCGGTGGTTGCGCGCGAAGCCGCCCGGCCGCTCCGATGCCGCGAGCCGGTCGCGGATCACCCAGCAGAACGCGCGCGGCTCGAGCCCCTGCGCCCACCGGCCCTTCACGCGACCGCCTCCGCGTCGATGCCGTGCATGATGCTCAAGAGGCGGAGCGATTCGGCGACCGGACGAACGTCGTGGACGCGCACGAGGCGCGCGCCGTGGTCGACGG
>DASUMF010000058.1:0-4570 GCA_036277835.1 Acidimicrobiia bacterium | reverse complement strand
AGAACGGCCGAGGCCGAGCATGAACCGACCGTCGCTCAGGGCCTGGAGGGTCTGGCCCATGGATGCCAGCACCATCGGGTGACGGAGCCCGGGATGGGTGATCCCAGCCGCGATGCGCACGCGTTCGGTGACCTGGCTCAGCGCACCCGCGAGCGACGGGAGGTCCTTCGTGTCGTAGCGCTCGCCGATCCACACCGTGCCGAACCCGAGGTGTTCGGCGACCCGAGCCTGATCGAGGGCCGGACGGGGATCGGGCACGCCCCCGGGCAGCACGTAGGTGCCCAGCAGCTGGACGCCGCGACGCTCGCGCGGTTCATCCGCCACCTGGCACCCCCACTCGTACTCCCATGGACAACGGCCGCGCGCTCACGCTACCTGGGGCCTTGATGTCGAGTCGCTTTCGGCGACATGCCCAACGGGCGCTCTCCGGGCAGGCGTGCTTCGATGCTCGCGTGGACACGGGCCGTGCAGCGAGGACGACGACGGTGGTGGTGACCGGCGCAAACAAGGGCATCGGGTACGAGACCGCGGCTGCGCTCGGGCGTCTCGGCGCCCGCGTGTTCGTCGGCTCGCGTGACGCGCGGCGTGGTGACGACGCTGCCGCGCGGTTGCGTGCCGAGGGTCTCGACGCGCACGCGCTGCTGCTCGACGTGGACGACGACGAGTCGGTGGTCGCGGCCGCAGGGAAGATCGCCGCCGTCACGGGTGAGCTCGACGCCTTGGTGAACAACGCGGCGATCAAGCTCGAGTCGTCGCCGAGCCCGCCGAGTGCGTGCCCGATCGCGGAGGTGCGCGCCACGTTCGAGACGAACGTGTTCGGCACCATCCGGGTCATCCAGGCCATGCTTCCCCTCTTGCTGCGCGCGCCCGAGCCGAGGATCGTGAACGTCTCGAGCGGGCTCGGCTCGTCGACCCTCGCGACCACGCCAGGCTCCCGGTACATGGAGGTGCCCCTCTTGAGCTACAACGCGTCGAAGGCGGCGCTGAATTCGGTGACCGTGCAGTTCGCCAACGAGCTCCGCAGCACGCACTGCAAGGTCAACGCCGCCGACCCGGGGTATGCGAGCACCGACATGACCGCCACCAGCCGTCCGACCGATCGCAGCGCGGCGGAGGCGGCCGGCGTCGTGGTCCGCCTCGCGACCCTCCCACCCGACGGACCGACGGGCGCGTTCTACGACGAGCACGGCGAGGTGCCCTGGTGAACGTCGGACAGATGCTGGTGCAGGCCGCGCAGCGCACGCCGCAGCGTCCCGCGGTCACCTGGGGTGACCGCACCATCACGTACGCCGAGCTCGATCGGCGCACCAACGCGCTCGCGCACGGGTTGGCCGACCGCGGCGTGCGCCAGGGTGACCGGGTCGGGGTGCTCATGCGCAACCGCACCGAGCTGCTCGAGGCGATGTACGCGTGCTTCAAGGCCGGCTACTGCCTCGTGCCGCTGAACAGCCGCTTCACCGCCGACGACGTCGCCTACCACGTGGCCGACTCGGGTGCCGCCGCGGTGATCACGGATCCCGAGGGGATCGACGTGGTCGGCGCGGCCGGCCTCGACGGCGTGGTGGTCGTCGCGGCAGGCGAGGGCTACGAGGAGCTCGTCGCGTCGTCCGACCCGGCGAGCGCGGTGGCGCCGGTCGACCGCGACGACCTCGCGTGGCTGTTCTACACGTCGGGCACCACGGGCCGCCCGAAAGGGGCGATGCTCACGCACGGCAACCTCGCGTTCGTGACTGCGTCGTGGCTCGCCGATCTCACGCCGATGGATGAGCACGGCGTCACCTTGCACGCGGCGCCGCTGTCGCACGGCGCCGGGTTCCACGCGCTCGCCACGACCGCGCGCGGTGCGCACCACGTGATCCCGGCCGCGACCTCGTTCGATCCCGCGGGCGTGCTCGCGCTCCTCGCCGACGAGGGTGTCACCAACACCTGGATGGTGCCGACGCAGATCGTGATGCTCGTCGACGCGTTGGGCGACACCCGTCCCGATCTCCCCGCGCTCGAGCAGATCGTGTACGGCGGCGCGCCGTTCGCGCCGGCCGAGTTGCGCCGCGCCGTCGAGGCGCTCGGCCCCGTGCTCGTGCAGCTGTTCGGCCAGGGCGAGACGCCCATGACCGCGACGATGCTGCCCGCCGCCGACCATGCGGCCGCGCTCGCCGGCGACCGGCCTGAGCGGCTCGCGTCGGCCGGGTTCGCACGGCCGGGCATGGACGTCCGGGTGCTCGACGACGACGGCCGGGAGCTGCCCGTCGGCGAGGTGGGGGAGGCCTGTGTCCGCGGGCCCGCCGTGATGCTCGGGTACTGGAACCGGCCCGAGGCGTCGGCCGAGGCCCTGCACGACGGCTGGTTGCACACCGGCGACCTCGGGCGATTCGACGAGCACGGCTACCTCTACCTGCTCGACCGGGCCAAGGACCTCATCATCAGCGGCGGCTCGAACGTGTACGCGGTCGAGGTCGAGGCCGCCCTCGCCGACCACCCGGCCGTGCGTGAGGTCGCGGTGATCGGCCTGCCCGACCGCACGTGGGGTGAGGTCGTGACCGCGGTCGTGGTGTCGGACGACGGCCCCGACGTCGAGGCTGCGCTCACGGAGCACTGTGCGGTGTCGCTCGCGGGCTACAAGCGGCCCCGGCGCTACCGTTTCGTGGACTCGCTGCCGCGCAACGCGTACGGCAAGGTGTTGAAACGCGATCTGCGAGCCACGCTCGCGGAGGGAGAGCCCACATGACGAGTTGCCCGGTCGCCCACGACTACGACCCGCTCGCGCCCGCGATCGTGCGCGACCCGTATCCCGTGCTCACGAGCCTGCGCGAGGAAGGTCCGGTGTTCTACCTGCCGGAGCTCGACCACTACATCGTGACCCGCTACGACGACATCGAGGCGGTGCTCCTCGACCGCGACACGTGGTCGGCGTCGAACGCGTCGTCACCGTTGAACCCGGTGTGCCCGGCGGCCCAGGAGGTGTTGAACGAGGGATACAAGCGCGTGCCGACCCTGAACAACGCCGACCCGCCGCGCCACGGACCGATGCGCAAGGCCGTCCTGGCCACCATGACGCCCCGCCGGCTCAACGCGCTCGAGCCGACGCTGCGCGCCTACGCGGAGAACCTCGTGAAGGAGTTCCAGGACGAACCGGTCGTCGACTTCGTCGCCGAGTTCGCGTTCCCGTTCCCGGGCTTCGCCGCGTTCAGCCTGCTCGGGTTCCCCGAGGCCGACACGGATCAGCTGAAGGAGTGGAGCCGCACCCGGGTGCTGCTCACGTACGGGAAGTTGTCGGAGTCGGAGCAGGTCGACGTCGCCCATGACATCGTCGCGATGTGGCGCTACGTCGAGGACCAGGTGGCGCGACGCGTGACCGAGCGCGGTGACGACCTCACCAGTGACCTCGTCACCTACTCGGAGAGCAAGCCCGACCTCGTGACGCAGTTCGACGTCGTCAACATGGTGTATTCGATGGCGCTCGCGGGCCACGAGACCACGTGCAACACGATCGGCAGCGGCCTCTTTGCGCTCCTGCGCAACCGCGAGCAGTGGCAGCTGCTCGTCGACCGGCCCGAACTGATCCCGAACGCGGTCGAGGAGATCCTCCGCTTCGACGGTCCGGTCATCAACCACCGCCGCAACGCCAAGGTCGACACGGAGATCGGGGGTTGCCCCATCCCGGCAGGGAGTCGTGTGATGTTGTGCTTCGCCTCGGCCGACCACGATCCCGCGCAGTTCGACGACGGCGACGAGTTCCTCGTCGAGCGCGCCGACGCCGAGCTGCACCTCGCGTTCGGCAAGGGCCCCCACCTCTGCCTGGGCGCGCCGCTCGGCCGGCTCGAGACGCGCATCGCGCTCGAGCTGCTCACCACGATGACCCCGGAGATGGAGCTCGTGCCCGACCAGACCATCGAGTACAGCCCCAACGCGCTGTTCCGCGGCCTCAAGGCGTTGCAGGTCGCGCCGCGCGGTCTGCACTCGTGAGTGCCGTGGAGCCTGCGGTCGACGAGGCGAAGTTCGCCGAGTCACAACGTCTGATCAGGCTCACCGCTCTGCGGGGCTCGCCGATCGAGGGCGACTCCTGCGCCAACTGCCTCTACTACCTCGAGCCAGGTGCCGACCTCGCGTTCTGCTGGCACGAGAAGCTGCAGATGCTCGTCGCACAGCAGTGGTGGTGCCACTACTGGGAGATGACCGAGCAGTAGGGAGGTACTGTCGCCGGATGTCGACAGTGGCCGAAGACCGCGACGAGATCCTGCAGCTCCTGTACCGGTACAACCACACGATCGACGCCGGCGACGCCGAGGGTTGGGCCGACACCTGGACCGACGACGGGGTGTTCGACGCCGGGGGGAGCGTGTTGCGCGGCCGGGCCGAGCTCGTCGGCTTCGCGTCCGGCGTGAGCGGGGTGCGCCACGTGGTCATGAACCCGCTCGTCGACGTCACCGGCGACCGCGCGCGGGTGCGCGCCTACCTGATGCTCCTCGTGGGCGGTGCGATCGGCATGATCGGCGTGTACGACGACGAGGTGGTGCGCACGCCGAGCGGCTGGCGCTTCGCGGCACGCACCTTCACTCCAGACGCTTCGGCC
>DASUMF010000057.1:0-3454 GCA_036277835.1 Acidimicrobiia bacterium | reverse complement strand
GCCGAGGACGTCGCCGACGTCGCAGTCGCCGAGGTGGCGCCGTGATGCTCTGGCGTGAGGTGTTGCTCGTCGCGGGGAAGGACCTCCGCATCGAGCTGCGCTCGCGCGTCACGCTGCAACAGGTGCTGCCCTTCGGGCTGGTCGTGCTGCTGCTCTTCGCCTTCGCCCTCGACCCGGATCGCGGCGTGCTCGAGCGCACCGCGCCGGGGCTCTTCTGGGTCACGGTGCTGCTGGCTTCCCTGCTGGCGATCTCGCGTGCGTACGCGATCGAGGCCGACAACGGCGCGCGCGACGGGCTCCGCCTGTCCGGTCTCGACGGGCCGGCCATCTTCCTGGGCAAGGCCGCAGCGATCGCGGTGCAGCTCCTCGCTCTCGAGGTCGTGCTCGCCGCCTGCGTGGTGGTGCTCTACGGCGTCGAGCTGAACAGCGTCGTGCCGCTCGTGCTGGCCACGATCGCCGCGACCGTCGGCGTGGCGGCCACCGGTACCCTCTACGGCGTGCTCGCCGCCGGGTTGCGGGTACGCGAGACGTTGGTGCCGCTCCTCGTGCTCCCCGTCGTGGCGCCGGTGCTGCTCGGGGCCACCCGAGCCTGGGAAGCGGCGATCGATGGCATACCGTCGGATGCCTGGCCCTGGGTCGGTCTCCTGGCGGTGTTCGCGGTGCTGTTCACCGCGGTCGGGATGCTCGCCTTCGGGGCGCTCCTGGAGGAAGCATGAGCGAGAGCGTCGAGAGCATGAGGCTGTTCAAGCCACGAGTCGCCATGGTGCTCGGTTGGTCTTCGCTCGTCGCCCTGGTCGTGCTCGGCCTCTTCGGCCTCTGGGGCGCGCCGCCCGACGCGGTGCAGGGAGACGCGCAGCGCCTCATGTACCTCCACGTGCCCTGTGCGTGGGTCGCGTACCTCGCGTTCGGGGTCACCGCACTCGCCTCCGCGCTGTGGCTGTGGCCGCGGACGCGCTCCGACGTGTGGGACCGCGTCGCGGGCTCGTCAGCCGAGCTCGGCGTGATCTTCACGGGTCTCACACTGGTGCTCGGCTCGCTGTGGGGGAAGCCGGTGTGGGGGGCGTGGTGGGCGTGGGACGCGCGTCTCGTCACCACCGCGGTGTTGTTCTTCCTGTATCTCGGCTACCTCGCGTTGCGCCGGATCCCGGCCGCCCCCGACGCGCGTGCGAAGCGCTGCGCGATCGCGGCGCTGATCGCGTTCGTCGACGTACCCATCGTGCACTTCTCGGTCACGTGGTGGCGCACGCTGCACCAGGGCGGCACGGTGTTCAACGACGAGCTGAAGGCCGAGATCCACGGCGTGATGGCGTTCACCCTCTGGTTCGGTGTATTCGCGTTCACGCTGCTGTACGTGTACCTCCTCGACCGCCGGTACCGCCTCATGGCGCTCGACGAGGACCGCGAGCAGCGCGAGGTCGAGCGTGCGATCGAGGAGCGCGTTGCGCCGGCACCCACACCGCCGACGCCGCCCGCCCCGTCGTCGGTCGGCGCGGGAGCACAGCCGTGAAGTACGCGGAGTACGTCGTCACCGGTTGGGTGCTCACCGCCGTCGTGCTGGCGTCGTACTGGCTCTGGATCGTGCGCCGCACGAAGCGCGCCGAGCAGTCGTGGAAGGCCGCGGGGGAGGTCGATCCCGAGTGACCACGGTCGCGTCGCCGCCCGACGCGCCGATCCCTCAGCGGGTCCCGCGCCGGCGAGCCCGGTACGTGTTCGCGGTCGGCGGATGCGTGGTCGCCATCGTCGCGATCGTGCTGCTCGCGGTCGAGCTCTCCGGCAACGTCGTGTACTTCCGCACGGTCACCGAGGCGGTGCACGACCGCAAGAACCTCGGCACCGACCGGTTCCGTCTCGCCGGGGCGGTCGTGCCGGACACGATCCACACGACGGCCCGTGGCGTGCGCTTCGAGGTCACCGATGGTCGCACGACGGTGTCGGTCGATCACACGGGCGACCCGCCGGATCTCTTCAAGCCGAAGGCGCCGGTCGTGGTCGAAGGCCACTGGCAGTCGACCCAGGCGGACGCGGTGTTCGAGTCGGACCGGATCCTGATCAAGCACGGCAGCGACTACGAGCCACCAAAGGTCGACACGAACAAGGCTTCGACGTCGTGATCCTGCGCACCGCGATGCCGTTCCCCGCATGAAGGCGGCCCTCGGATACGCGGCCGTGGCGATCGGGGCCGGCGCGTGTGTGGTGGGCATCAGCGCGCTGATCGCTGGGTTGCGGATGCACGATCCGATGCTCCTGCGACTGGGGCGCCGGTGTGTGTTCGCGGTGCTCCTCGCGTCGCTGTTCGCCGCTGGTGTCATGGAGTGGGCGCTCATCAGCCACGACTACTCGATCCGCTACGTCGCGGAGAACAACGCGCGGGCCACCCCGTTCCTCTTCACCGTCACCGGGCTCTGGGCATCGCTCGCGGGATCGATCCTGCTGTGGTCGGTCATCCTCGGCGGGTACCTCGCGTTCGTCGCGCACAAGTTCCGCCGGCGCGCGGGCGACCCGCTCGTGGCCGTCGCCACCATCACTGGCCTCGTCGTCGCGCTGTTCTTCTTCGCGCTGATGCTGGGGCCGGCCAACCCGTTCACGGTCCTGTCGTCGGTGCCGCTCGACGGCCGTGGCCCGAACCCGCTGCTCCAGAACCACATCCTCATGGCCTTCCACCCGCCCATCCTCTACCTGGGCTACGTGGGGTTCACCGTGCCGTTCATGTTCGCGATCGGCGCGCTCGTCACAGGTCGCTTCGGCGAGGGATGGCTCACCGACACCCGTCGGGCGACGCTCGTCGCGTGGGGCTTCCTCACCGTCGGGATCCTGCTCGGCGCGTGGTGGAGCTACGAGGTGCTCGGCTGGGGCGGCTTCTGGGCGTGGGACCCGGTCGAGAACGCGTCGCTGCTGCCGTGGCTCACCGGCACGGCGTTCATCCACTCCGTGATCATCCAGGAACGACGCGGGATGTTGCGCGTCTGGAACATCTCGCTCGTCATCGCGACGTTCTGCCTCACCATCCTCGGCACGTTCCTCACCCGATCGGGCGTGCTCGACTCGGTGCACGCGTTCACGGAGTCCGACATCGGGCCGTGGCTGCTCACCTTCCTCGCCGTCGTCGCGGGGGTCGGGATCGGGCTGCTCGCGTGGCGGGGAGACCGGCTCCGCGCACCGGGGCGCATCGACTCGGTCGTCTCGCGCGAGTCGGCGTTCCTCGCCAACAACCTGCTCTTCGCCGCGCTCGCCTTCGTGGTGCTGCTCGGCACCGTGTTCCCGCTCGTCGCCGAAGCGGTGCGAGGCTCGCGCCTCTCGGTCGGTGAGCCTTACTTCGACCGGATGACCACGCCGATCGGCATCGCACTCCTGTTCCTGATGGCTGCCGCGCCCGCCTTGCCGTGGCGCGCGACGAGCGGGGAGGTGCTGCGCGGACGGTTCCTCGTGCCCGCGTGGATCGGCGGACTCACGATGC
>DASUMF010000056.1:0-8086 GCA_036277835.1 Acidimicrobiia bacterium | reverse complement strand
CCCCACATGAGCGCGGTGCCGATCAGCATCGAGCCAGCGGAGGCTCCGGTCCCGGCCTGACCCGCTTCCGTTTTGGCGTACCCCAGCCACCGTGCAGGTGGGTCCCGGTACGCCAAAACGAGGGACAGAGGGGCGTCAGTCCTCTGCGGCGGCGATCACGGCGCGGGCGCGGCGGGCCATGGGCTCGTCGACCATCTGACCGTCGACCACCACCACGCCGTCGCTCGCGTCGAACGCGTCGAGCAGCCGGCGTGCCGCGGCGACCTCGTCGGCCGACGGTGAGAACGCTGCATTTGCGAGCGGCACCTGACGGGGATGGATGCAGAGCTTGCCCGCATAGCCGATCGAACGCCCGACCGCGGCGTCGCGCTCGAAGCCGACGTCGTCGTTGAACGCGGTGACGACCTGGTCGAGCGCGAGGACGCCGGCCACCCGACACGCGAGCGCGACACGCGAACGCGCGTAGAGCACTTCGAGATTGCTTGACGTGCGCACACCGCCCATGTCGACGATGAAGTCCTCGGCACCGAAGTAGGCCGCGGTGACCGGGCCGGTCAGCAACGAGTCGACGCGGTGAACGCCCGCCGCGGTCTCGATCCCCGCGATCACACCCAGTTCGGCCACGCCCGTGCGCGCGAGCGCGTCGGCGATCACCGTGACCTGCTCGGGTGACTCGACCTTGGGAACCACGACGCCCGCGAGCCACGGTCCGAGCGAGGCGACGTCGTCGGGGAACCACTCGCTCTGCACCGCGTTCACGCGCACGTGCACCGCCAGCTCAGGGTGCTCTCGGGTGAGCACCTCGGTGGCGGCCCGGGTCACCGCACGTGCGTCGACCTTCTCCGCCGCCTGCACCGCGTCCTCCAGGTCGACGATCACGCCGTCGGGGCCGCTGCGCGGCAGCTTCGCGACCACGTCGGGTCGGTTGCCGGGCGCGAACAGCACGCTGCGCAACCGACGCGGTGAGGGAGTCACCTGGCTCACTTCCCGGGCGGCCGGCGCTGCATCAGCGCGAGCCGTCGCGCCCGGCAGACGAGCTCGTCGCGCTGGTTGAACGCACGGTGCTCGAACGTGACGATGCCCGCGGTGGGGCGCGATCCCGAACCGCGCGCCGCCACGACCTCGCTCTCGGCACGGAGTGTGTCGCCCGCGAACACCGGAGCGGGGAAGTCGACCGTCTCGAAACCGAGGTTGGCGATCGTGGTGCCGTGGGTGGTCTCGAGCACGGAGATCCCGACCAGGATCCCGAGGGTGAGGAGGCTGTTCACCAGCGGCTGGCCGAACTCGGTCTCGGTGCGCGCGTACTCGGCGTCGAGGTGCAGGCGCGCCGGGTTCATCGTCATGGTGCTGAACACGACGTTGTCGGACTCGGTCACGGTGCGCGTGAGCGCGTGCACGACGACCAGGCCCACCTCGAGGTCCTCGAACCACCGCCCGTGGTGCGGGAGCGGTGTCGAGCTCATCGGACCGGCAACCCGAGGCCGCGGCTGATCACGACCCGCTGGATCTCGCTCGTGCCCTCGCCGATCTCGAGGATCTTGGCGTCGCGGTAGAAGCGGCTCACCGGCGTCTCGTCCATGAAGCCGTACCCGCCGAAGATCTGCGTCGCGTGACGGGTCGCCTCCACCGCGATCTCCGTCGCGTAGAGCTTCGCCATCGCCGCCGCGTGCTTGAACGGCTCGCCCGAGTCCTTGAGCCAGGCTGCCTTGTAGGTGAGCAGCCGAGCTGCCTCCACCGCCACCGCCATGTCGGCGCACCGGAACGCCACACCCTGGTTGGCGCCGATCGGCGCGCCGAACGCGACCCGTTCGCCCGCGTAGCGAACGCTCTGCTCGAGGCATCCCTGCGCGAGGCCGACGGCCAGCGCCGCGATCGCGACGCGGCCCGCGTCGAGGGTGGCGAGGAACTGCCGGAAGCCGTTGCCGCGCTCGCCGAGCGTGTTGGCGATCGGCACCCGGCATCCGTCGAGGCGGAGCGGGTGCGTGTCGGATGCGTGCCATCCCATCTTGCGGTAGGCGGGCCCCACCTCGAGCCCCGGCGTGCCGGCCGGCACGATGATCGCGGTGACGTCGTCACCGTCGCCGGTACGTGCCGTGACCGTGATCACGCTCGTGATCGGGGTGCCCGAGTTGGTGATGAACTCCTTGGCGCCGTCGATCACCCACTCGTCGCCGTCGGCCTTCGCGCGCGTGCGGGTCGCCCCGGCGTCGCTCCCCGCGTCGGGCTCGGTCAGACCGAACGCGGCGAGCGCCCGACCCGCACAGAGATCCGGGAGCCAGCGCTCGCGCTGCTCGGTCGTGCCGAACTCCGCGATCGGCGCCGCGCCCAGCCCCACACCGGCTTCGAGCGTGATCGCCATCGAGGAGTCGACGCGCGCGAGCTCCTCGATCGCGATGCACAGCGTGGTGAAGTCGGCGCCGCTCCCGCCGTACTCGACCGGGATCGGGAGACCGAACAGCCCGAGATCGCCCATGGCGCGCACCGTGTCGACGGGGAACTCGTGCGTGCGGTCCCACTCCTCCGCGTGTGGCGCGATCTCGCGCTCGGCGAAGTCGCGCACGACCGAGCGGAACGCCGTCTGCTCGTCGGTGAGCTCGAACTGCACGCGGGTGCCTCCTGGGCTGGTCAGACCGTCTGGCTTCAGACGGGTGGAACGCCGTGGTGGCGTTCCGAGAAGAAGCGGCTCTTGCCGTCGGCTTGCGCGAGGCGGGTCACGATCTCGCCGCGCAGGGATTCGGGCTCGACGATCGCGTCGATCACGAGATCGCTCGCGAGGCGCAGGAGGTCGATGTCGACCTCGTATTCGCGGCGCCGCGCGTCGACGTATGCGGCCCGCTCGTCGGGGTCGTCGATCGCGGCGATCTTGTTTGCGAACACCGCGTTGACCGCGGGCTCGGGCCCCATCACCGCGATCTGCGCGGTGGGGAGCGCGATGAACGCGTCGGGGTCGAACGCCGGACCGCACATCGCGTAGAGGCCGGCACCGAAGGCCTTGCGCAGCACGACCGACACCGTGGGTACGGTCGCCTCCGACACCGCGGTGATCATCTTCGCGCCGTGGCGGATGATGCCCTGACGCTCGACGTCGGAGCCGATCATGAAGCCGGGCACGTCGGCGAGGTACACGAGCGGGATGTTGAACGCGTCGCACAACCAGATGAAGCGCGCCGCCTTGTCGGCGCTGTCGACGAACAGCACGCCGCCCTTGACGGCCGGGTTGTTGGCGACGATCCCGACCGTGCGCCCCTCGAGCGCACCGAAGCCGACCACGAGCTCGGGTGCCCAGAGCGCCTTGAGCTCGAAGAAGGTGCCCTCGTCGACCAGCGCGTCGATGACGGTGTGGACGTCGTACCCCGCCTTGGCATCGTCGGGCACCAGCGACCCGGTGAACGGGCGCGCCGGTGGCGCGGGCGCGTACGACGGCGGGTCGTGCCGCCACGAGGAGGGCACGTAGGAGAAGTAGGTGCGCGCGAGCGCGATCGCGTGGTCGTCGTCGACCGCGAGGTGGTCGGCCGACCCCGACACGGTGGCGTGCATGCGCGCGCCGCCCATCTCGTCGAGCGACACCGATTCGCCGATGACCTCCTCGGCCATGCGGGGAGAGCCCAGATACATCGACGCGTTGCCTTCGACCATGATCACGATGTCGCAGAACGACGGGATGTACGCACCGCCGGCCGCCGACGGCCCGAAGAGGCAACAGATCTGGGGCACCTTGCCGGAGAGCCGCACCTGGTTCGCGAAGATCCGACCCGCGCCACGTCGGCCCGGGAAGAGCTCGACCTGATCGGTGATGCGCGCGCCGGCCGAGTCGACGAGCCAGAAGATCGGGAGCTCGTGCTCGAGCGCGGTCTCGGTCACGCGGATCATCTTCTCGACCGTGCGCGCGCCCCACGAGCCCGCCTTGACCGTCGGGTCGTTCGCGACGACGAGGACCGGCCGGCCGTCGATGTTGCCGCGGCCGGTGACGACGCCGTCGGCGCCGAGACCGGCGCTGGTCGCGTTGGCGAGGAGGCCGTCCTCGACGAAGTCGCCGTCGAGCAGCCGTGCGATCCGCTCGCGTACGGGGAGCTTCTTCTGGCTCGCGAGCTTCGCCAACCCCGCATCGGAGGGGTTCTTCGCGTCTTCGGTGGCCCGTCGGATGCGGTCCCGCATGCTGTGCTCCGGTTCCGTCATCACACGTCGAGGAGCAGGAGGCCCGGCGACTCGACCAGCGCCCGCAGGCGGGCGAGGAAGCGACCGGCGTCGGCGCCGTCGCTCACCCGGTGATCGAACGAGCAGGTGAACCGGGCGGTGGGTCGCGCGGTGACGACACCGTCGACGACCACCGCGCGCGGGCGGATCGCGCCCACGCCGAGGATCGCGACCTCGGGGTGGTTGATCACCGGGTAGCCGTCGTCGAGGCCGAAGCTGCCGAAGTTCGACACGGTGAACGTCGACCCCACCAGCTCTGCGGGAGCGAGGGTGCCGGTGCGGGCGCCGTCGGCGAGGCGTCGCACCTCCTGTGCGAGCTCGACGGTGCTGCGTTGCTCGGCGTTGCGCACCACGGGGACGAGCAGCCCGCGGTCGGTGCTGGCGCCGATCCCGAGGTGGATCGCGTCGTGGACACGGATGACGCCGGCATCGACGTCGAGCACCGAGTTCAGGATCGGGTGCTCCGCCAGCGCGGTGACGAGCAGGCGGAGGATCAAGGAGAACGGCGTGATGGCGTCGGCGCCGTCGCGTGCGGGCTTCTCGGACCGCACCGCATCCCGGATCGCGAGCAGCTGCGAGCAGTCGGCCTCGACCGCGCAGCCGGCGTCGGGGATCGACGCGTGGGAGGTGGTCATGCGCTCGGCGATGCGGGCCCGGATGCCTTGGAGGGGGATCTCGCGCCCCGCGGCGAGGGCGGCGCTCGGCCTCGGCCGCGGCTGCGGTGGCGACGTGCGCGGCGGCTCGGCGACGACGTCGGTGGTGCCCTCTGCAGCGCGGGTGACGTCGGCGCGCGTGATGATCCCTCCCGGCCCGCTGCCCGGTGCGAGCGCCGCGAGATCGACGCCGAGCTGGCGTGCGAGGTACCGGACCGGTGGTTTGGCCAGAGCCGGTCCGTTGGTCGAGGGCTCACTCGGAGCGCCAACCGGTTCGCCATCCGGTTCGCCATCCGGTTCGCCACGGCCGCGTCGACGTCGGCGCGGCGCGTCGCCCGCGCTCCGCGGGCCGTACCCGACGAGGATCGCGGGCACGTCGTCGGCCGCCGCGTCCACGTCGATCTCGACGAGCACGTCGCCGACGAGGATCGTGTCGCCGGGGTCGCCGACCCGTGCCGCCACGCGACCCGCGAAGGGCGAGGGGATCTCGACGGTCGCCTTCGCCGTCTCCACCGTGCAGAGCGGCTGGTTGAGCGCGACGTCGTCGCCGATCGCGACGTGCCAGTCGACCAGGATCGCGTCCTCGAGCCCTTCGCCGAGGTCGGGGAGCGCGAACGAGCGCGCCGTCGTCGTCATCACGAGCTCCCGTAGTCGAGCGAGCGTTCCACGGCATCGAGCAGTCGGTCGGCGTCGGGGAGCCAGACGTGCTCGAGGCGCGCCGCCGGGTACGGCGTGTCGAAGCCCGTCACGCGCAAGACCGGAGCCTCCAGCCGCCAGAACGCGTGCTCCTGCACGAGCGCGGCGATCTCGGCGCCGAAGCCCAGGGTGCGAGGTGCCTCCTGCGCGACCACGCAACGGCCCGTCTTCTCGACCGACGCGATCACGGCGTCGCGGTCGAGCGGCACGAGCGAGCGGAGGTCGATCACCTCGAGGCTCCAACCCTCCTCCGCACCGATCTCCGCCGCTTCGAGCGCGGTGGCGACCATCGGGCCGTAACACACGACGGTCACGTCGGTGCCGGCGCGTCGCACCACTGCCTGGCCGATGGGCGGCCTGGACACGGGGAGCTCGACCTCGGCGCGGGCCCAGTAGCGGGACTTCGGTTCGAGGAACAAGATCGGGTCGTCGGAGGCGATGGAGTCGCGCAGCAGCGAGTACCCGTCGTCGGGCGTCGACGGCACGACCACCTTCAACCCGGCGGTGTGGGCGAAGTAGGTCTCGGGCGACTCCGAGTGGTGCTCGGGCGACCCGATGCCGCCGAACGACGGCACCCGGATCGTGACCGGCATCGCGACCTGCCCGCGCGTGCGGTTGCGGAACTTCGCGAGGTGGCTCAACATCTGCTCGAACGCAGGGTACGAGAAGCCGTCGAACTGCAGCTCGGGCACCGGCCGGTAGCCGCGCATGGCGAGCCCGATCGAGGTGCCGATGATGGCGCTCTCGGCGAGCGGTGTGTCGAAGCACCGCCGCGTGCCGTAGGCATCGGCCAGACCCTCGGTGACGCGGAACACGCCGCCCATCCGGCCGACGTCCTCGCCGAACACGAGCACGCGCTCGTCGTCGGCCATCGCGTCGCGCAGCGCGGCGTTGAGCGCGTCGACCATCGTGATGGATGCCATCAGTCGTCGGCCCGTTCGATCTCGGCCTCGAGCTCGGCGCGCTGCTCGACGAGCGCGGGCGTCGGCTCGGCGAAGACGTGGTCGAACAGCTCGAGAGGGTCGCCGTCGGGTCGGTCGTAGATCCCCTCGCGGAGCCGGGTCGCCGCGCACTTGCCCCGCTCGACCGCTGCCGCCTCGAGGTCGTCGGTGAGCACACCGATCGCCCGGAGGTACGTGCGGTAGCGATCGATCGGGTCGAGGCGCGCCCACGACTCGACTTCGTCGTCGGAGCGGTAGCGCGTCGGGTCGTCGGAGGTGGTGTGGGCCTCCACCCGGTAGGTGACCGCCTCGACGAGGACGGGGCCTCCGCCTGCACGGGCGTACGCGGCGGCCTCGCGCATCGTGGCGTACGACGCGAGCACGTCGTTGCCGTCGCAGCGGACGCCCGGCATGCCGTACGCGACGGCCTTGTGCGCGATCGACGCCGAGCGGGTCTGCTCGCGCACGGGGACCGAGATGGCGTACTGGTTGTTCTGCACGAAGAACACGCACGGTGCGTCGAACACGGCTGCGAAGTTGAGCGCCTCGTGCACGTCGCCCTCGCTGGTGGCACCGTCGCCGATGCACGCGACGGCGATCGCGTCGTCACCGTCGAGCGCGATCCCCATCGCGTACCCGACGGCATGGAGCGCGTGGGTGCCGATCGGGATCGACATCGTCGACGAGTGCGCCTCGAGCAACCCGATCCCGCCGTGCCAGGACCCGCGCCACATCATGCCGATGCCGACGGGGTCGACCCCGCGCACGACCCAGGCGCCGAGCTCCCGGTACTGCGGGAACAGCATGTCGACGGGCCGGAGCGCCGAGGTCGCGCCGACCTGGGCGCCCTCCTGGCCCCTGCACGACGGGAACAGTGCGAGCTGGCCCTGGCGCTGGAGGTTCACGTGCTCCTGATCGAGCGCCCGCGTGACGACCATGGCGTCGAACATGGCGAGGTGCTCCGCTGCCGGGAGCTGGACGTCGACGCGGGGGTCGTCGACGAGGCGGCCGTCAGGACGGAGCACCTGGATCGGCTCCAGGTCGGGCACTGGTCCTGCTTGCAACGTGAACGTGGTGTTCACCGCGCACCTCCGTCGCCTGCGCCCCTCGATGGTCCGACGATCGTAACGCCGCCCTCCCGGCCCGGACGCCGCCGCAAGGCTCGGTTGTATGTCGACCACGGAAGGCTTGTCCTGAGCACCGGTGGCGGCGAGCATGACGCCCGTGGCAGGGAGGGCGCAGCTCGTCGCCGAGGGCGAGTGGCAGGCGGCGTGGTGCCGCGCGCTCGGGGCGCCGACCTGGGGTGCGGTCATCGACGCGGTCCTCGATCGCATCGACACTGACGCGGCGGCGGCGCGCCTGCTGCGCCACGACGAGGCCGACCCGCGTGGGTCGGCGGTCTGGCTGCGCCTCCTCGGCGCGGTGCACCGCCTCGTGCTCGACGACCCCGACGTGCCGCTCGGTGGCTACTTCGCGACCGCCGGCGGGCGCCCCGACCCCGCACGCGTCGGGGTGCCGTTCCTCGAGTTCGTCGATGCCCGGAGCGACGCGGTGGCGATCGAGCTCGCGCGACCGGTGCAGACGAACGAGGTCGCGCGCGCC
>DASUMF010000055.1:0-2062 GCA_036277835.1 Acidimicrobiia bacterium | reverse complement strand
ACCGCGGGGAGGCGTTGCGGCACTCGATGCTCTCGACGCACGTGGTGGGCCGCGTCACGGGCGGCCGCTTCGTGTCGCCGCTCGAGGCCAAGGGCTGCGAGCAGATCAACTCGTGGCCCGTGCTCGCGACGCCGGAGGACGACGCCGTCCTCGGCGCCGCGATCATGCTCCCCGACCACCCGCAGATCGCGCCCGAGAGCAAGGGCAGCCTGTTCGACTCGACCGAGATCGAGGAGGCGCTGCTGATCCACGTGCTCGCGCTCTCCGACGAGGAGCGGGAGTCGGCCGCGTCGCAGGATCCGGCGGTGCGGCAGATGCTCGAGCGCGCGGCGCGGACCACGCCGCAGGAGCTGATGGACCTGCACGGGCGGGTCACCGTGGCCGACCCGCGCGAGGGCGAGGCGTCGGCCGAGGTCGACGGGGTTTTGTACCGCCGCGGCGACACGGTCGTGCTCCGGCCGGCGGCGAACGCGACGCCGCAGGACCACCTCGTCGCAGGGCGGCGCGCGACCGTCGAGCGGATCTACCACGACTACGACGGCACCGTGCACCTGGCGGTCACGGTCGACGACGTCCCCGGCCAGGACGTCATGCGCGACATCGGCCGCTACCTGTACTTCAAGACGAGCGAGGTCGAGGTTGCCTGAGTTCGAGAAGCAGATCCTCGTCGCGGGCGTGGGCAACGCGTGGATGCTCGACGACGGCTTCGGCTCGGTCGTCGCGCAGCGGCTCGAGGGGCGCGAGATGCCGCGCGGCGTGAAGGTGATGGACGCCGGCTCGGGCGGGCTCGACCTCGCCTACGAGATCATGCGCGGCTACCACGCGCTGGTGCTCGTCGACGTGTCGCGCCAGGGCGGCGAGCCGGGCACCCTGTACGTGATCGAGCCCGACCTCGAGGAGATCGCGCCGACGATCGAGGACGGCGAGGCGATCAACCCGCACGGGATGGACCCGGCGACGGTGCTGCGGTTCGTGCGCGCGGTCGGCGGCTGGTCGGGCAAGGTCGTGATCGTGGCGTGCGAGCCGGGTGAGGTCGAGGATCTCGGGCTCGGGCTCTCACCCGCGTTGGAAGCGGCGGTGGACCAGGCGATCGCGCTGATCGACGAGACGATCGGCGATCTGCGCGCGGACAAGGCGTTGTAGTGCACGAGCTGTCGGTCGCCAGCGCGGTGGTGGACACGGCCCTGCGGCACGCCGAGGGCCGGCGGCTGCTTGCGGTCAATCTGCGCGTGGGGGAGCTGCGGCAGGTGATCCCGGACTCGCTGGCGTTCTACTGGGACGTCGTGACGCGCGAGACGCCCGCCGAGGGCGCGCGGCTCGAGCAGGTGGTGGTGCCGGTGCGCATGCGCTGCGAGGCGTGCGCGCACGAGTTCGAGCCGGAGCTGATGTTCCGCTGCCCCGAGTGCGGCGGCGCGGGCGAGGTGCTGGCCGGCGACGAGCTGGAGGTCGATTCGATCGAGGTCGAGGAGGACAAGGAATGCATCGGGTCAAGGTGAGGGTCGTCGAGGACGCCCTCGACGCCAACAACACGATCGCGTCGGCCAACCGCGCCGACTTCGACCGCGAGGGCGTCACGGTGCTGAACCTGATGAGCGCGCCGGGGGCGGGGAAGACGACGCTGCTCGAGGCTGCGCTGCCCGGCCTCTCGGTGCGCCCGGGCGTGCTCGAGGGCGACGTGGCGGGGTCGCTGGACGCCGACCGGTTGGCCGACAAGCACATCCCGGTCACCCAGCTGAACACGGATCAAGGCTTCGGGGGCGAGTGCCACCTCGACGCCAACATGGTCCGCTCGGCGCTGCCGTCGCTCCCGTTGAGCGACATCGACCTGCTGATCATCGAGAACGTCGGCAACCTCGTGTGCCCGGCCGAGTTCCGCGTCGGGGAGGACGCGCGCGTGATGGTCTCCTCGGTCACCGAGGGCGAGGACAAACCGCTGAAGTACCCGCTGATGTTCCGCGCCTGCGAGCTGGTGATCGTCAACAAGATCGACCTGCTCGAGCACCTCGACTTCGACATGGAGAAGTTCGAATACCACCTCGACGGCGTCCACCCCGGCGTGCCG
>DASUMF010000054.1:0-2459 GCA_036277835.1 Acidimicrobiia bacterium | reverse complement strand
GCAGGACCTCAAGATGGGCGTGGAGCACCTCGGCGCGTGGAAGCGCATCGCGCTGGTCACCGACGTCGAGTGGATGCGCCACATGACGTCGATGTTCGGGTGGATGACGCCGGGCGACGTGAAGCACTTCCCGCTCGCCGACCGCACCGCCGCGATCGCCTGGCTCGCGGGCTGAGTGCCCGAGACGCGCGTCAGGCGCGCGCGAAGGGTGGTGGGCCGAGGAGCTCGACGCCGCCGTTCTCCTGTGCCGACGCCTGGACGCGCGCGATGTCGACGACGTCGGAGCGGTCGCCGGTGGCAGGCTCGCTCGCACCGCGGTAAAAGCCCTCCCCGACGCCCGGGCTCTGGAACGTGAGCAACCGCGCGTCGTCGGAGACCACGAGGAAGGCATGCGCAACGCCACGCGGGACGAAGGAGAGTGCACCGGCGGTCAGGTGGCACTCGTGCCCGTCGACGTTGACGACGATCTCGCCATCGAGCACGTAGGTCGTCTCGTCGGCGTCGGCATGGCGGTGCAGGGGGGTGGCCTTGCCCTGCGACATCGCGTCCTCGAAGAGGAAGAACGAGCCGTCGGTGTCCTCGGTCATCAGCTTCCACGTGTGCAGGCCGCCCCCGAAGAACGCCCGCTTGTCGCCCTCGCCGCTCGCTCGGACGATGGGGACCGGTGTGGCCATGGGGTGCTCCTGGCTTCGTGGGATGCATGTACCACGATGAACGTACGGTACCATGAGCAGGATGTCAATGGGCTACGAGCTCACCGGTCGGGTCCAGCAGAAGCGGCGCACCCGTGACGCGCTCGTCACCGCGGCCCGGGAGCTGGTGTCGAGGGGTGAGACGCCGACAGTGGACGCCGCGGCCGCGAAGGCAGCCATCTCGCGCACGACGGCGTACCGGTACTTCCCCAACCAGCACGCGCTGCTTGCGGCCGCGCATCCGGAGACGGCCGTCGCGTCGATGCTCCCCGACGGCGCGCCCGCCGACGTGGAAGCTCGGCTCGAGCTGGTCGTCGACGCGTTCACGCAGATGATCGTCGAGACCGAGGCGCAGCAGCGGACGATGCTCCGCCTCTCGCTCGAGGCCGACCCGGTCGAGCGCGCAAACCTGCCGCTGCGACAGGGTCGCGCGATCGCGTGGTTCGAGGAGGCGCTCGAACCGCTTGCCGACGAGATGTCGGACGCCGCGCGGCACCGACTCGCGCTCGCGGTGCGCAGCGCGACCGGCATCGAAGCGCTCGCGTGGCTGACCGACGTCGGCGGCCTGTCGCGGGACGACGCCCGCGCCCTGATGCGTTGGTCGGCGCGCGCGTTGCTGCAATCGGCCGTCGCCGAGCATGGTGCCGGCGCGACCCACGGTTGAACCGTGGCTCAGCCGTCGTCGTACTCGGAGTCGATTCGGGGAGCGCGGGGAAGCTGTTCGTCGAGCGACTCGCGATAGCGCACGCAGCCGCGCAAGAACTGCGGCCAGTCGGGCACTTCCGGCAGCGGATCGGACTCGGCAGGGAGCAGTGCCCAGAGCTGAGGATGATGCCAGCACAGTTCCTGCCCGGTGCTGTCTCGATGACGTCGGATCCCGTCGCGAAGCCGCTGCACCTCCGCCACGAGCTCGTCGCGGGTGAGTGACTGGAGGTCGTCGTCGATCGCCATGGTGCTCGTCGGTGGCGTCAGCCGGTGAACGAGGGGCGCATGACGACGACGGGAGCAGCGTGGGGGATGTCGACGGTGACCTTCACGATCGGGCTGGCCTCCACGACGACCTGTGCGACGACCTGGTCGCTCCGGATGCCGATGGCCCACGAGAGCACGCCCTCGAAGTCGCCCACCTCGACGATGTCGACGACGTTCGGGAGGTCGGGTCGGATGCGCAACGGTCCGGTGTACGTCGACACCGGCGGGTCGACCGACAGGTCCACGCCCGCCGCGTTCGACATCGCGATGCGGATGACGGCGTTGCCGTCGACACCGACGACCTGACCGCTCGGATCGGCGAGGATCGGCCGCGACACGTATTCAGCACTCGCGATCCCGGGAAGGGGATTGCTCACGGGCTGGGAGCAGACGTCGATGCACACCGACGTCCGGAAGAAGAACGTGACCCGGTCGAAGGTTCCCATGTCTTGGGCCTCGACGTCGGTCAGCAGCGCGATCCCGGAGCTCGCGGCCGACACGGTCGGTGCCGTGACGACGGCTCCCGCGACGACGCTGACCATCGTGAGCACCACCGCTGCGGCCTGCAGGATCCGACGGCTCCCCCGTCGGCCGGGTGTTGTCGGCATCGCTGTCAGGTGCACGACCCCTCCGAACTGACCGACCGCACACGGGTCGGTGCTCACAAGTCTGTCGGACTGGCGCGGTCCCCGCAGGCCAAAGCCCCTCACCGGTCGCCGCGGCCTGCGATCGCTCACAGGGTCGCCGCGATCGCGGCCACGTAGATCGCCGACGGATTGCCCGGTTGCCAGCCGG
>DASUMF010000053.1:0-2001 GCA_036277835.1 Acidimicrobiia bacterium | reverse complement strand
GTCCGGTCCATCGCGAGATCGACGCGACCAATCTCGACGTGATCGGCGACGTCCCGCGCGATCTCGCAGGCGTCTACGTGCGCAACGGGCCGAACCCGCGGTTCCCGCCGCTCGGGAGCTACACGTTCCCGATGGAGGGCGACGGCATGCTGCACGCGCTCTGGCTCGACGACGGCGAGGCCCGGTACAAGAACCGCTTCGTGCGCACGCGCAGCATGGAGGCGGAGGAGCAAGCGGGCAAGGCGATCTTCGGTGGACTCATGACACCGGCGTTCGTCGACCCCGCCCTGCTCGGACCCGACCCCGATCCCGGTTGGCCGATCAAGCTCGACGCGTTCATCAACATCGTGCACCACGCGGGACACTGGCTCGCGCTCGAGGAGGGCACTCCCGCCTACGAAGTGACCCCCGAGCTCGAGACCATCGGGCGCTTCGACTTCGCGGGCGGGCTGCCCAAGGGCATCACCGCCCACCCGAAGCTCGATCCGCGCACCGGCGAGCTCGTCGTGTTCCGCTACGACGTCGAGGCGCCCTTCCTCACGTGGGCGGTGGTGGCGCCCGACGGCACGGTCGCCCGCGCGGAGACCGAGGTCGACGGCGTCGACCGCGGCTACATGATCCACGACTTCGCAATCACCGAGCACCACCTCGTGCTGATGCTCGGGCCCGCGGTCTTCGACATCGACGCGATGATGTCGGGCGGGCAGGTGCTGGCGTGGAAACCCGAGCTCGGCACCCGCTTCGCGGTGATCCCCCGCGACGGCGGCGCGCCGGCGTGGATCGACACCGACGCCTTCTGGGTGTGGCACTTCGCCAACGCCTACGAGGACGGCGACGCGATCGTGCTCGACTTCCCGCGCTGGAACGTGCCGGGGTTCCTCGCACCCGGCACACCGGTGGTGGGGGAGTACGCCCGCGCCACGTTGCGGCCGTCGGCGGGAACGGTCGTGGTGGATGCGTTGCACGCGCGCGGCACCGAGTTCCCCCGCATCGACGACCGGCTCGTCGGCAGCCGTCACCGGTACGTGACGGTGGGAGCGGGTTCGGGCCGCCGCGCCGTGAAGAACGCGGAGCATGACGTGCTGTGCCGCATCGACCTCGCCACGGGTGACTGGGTGGAGCAGACGCACGACATCGTGTTCGGCGAGGTCGTCTTCGCGCCGCGCACCGGCGGCGCGGATCCGCTCGACGGCTACTACGTCGCGTTCGGCACCGGCCTCGACGACGACCGCTCGGGTCTCGTGATCTGGGACGCGGCGACCTTCCCCGCTCCGCCCCGAGCGCGGATCCTCACCCCGCAACGCATCCCCAACGGCCTGCACGGCAACTGGTTTCCCGCGTCCTGACGCCTGCCCGTTCGTCGCGGGTCCGGGGTGCCATAGCGTGGGCGGCATCGCCGCCTCCCGAGGAGCCCGGATGCGCCGCGCCGCCGCCGTCGCGCTGATCGCCGCGTGCGTCGTCGGCACCGCCGCGTTCGCGGGATCGACGCCCGCCCTCGCCGCGTCCGGGCCGGCCACGCTCACCCCCGTCGTGGTCACGGTGGCCGACGACGTTCCCGTCACGCCCGTGGTCGGCACCGACAGCGTGTTGCACGTGGTCTACGAGCTGCAGGTCGTGAACACGCAGTCGCAGCCGGTCACGATCGAGAGCGTCGAGGTCGAGAGCGTCGATCCGAAGGTGCGGTACGGCGACTTCGAAGGCGACGAGCTCGCGGCGCGGCTCCGCCACCTCGACGGCGCGCCCGCGGGCGCGACCGTGCTCGAGCCCGGTGGGCAGCGCTTCCTCCTCGTCGACGTGGCCCTCCCGAGCATCGGGAAGCGCACGAAGGCGTTGCAGCACCGCGTCACCGTCGACGACCACGCGTTCACGACCGCGCCGCTCGTGCTCCAGAAGCGCGCACCCGCGGTGTTGGCACCGCCGGTCTCGGGGTCGAGTTGGGTGGTCACCGACGGGTGTTGTCGACCCGAGACCCCGTACCGCACCGCCATCCTCTCGACCTCC